>NHFA02000046.1 GCA_002170315.2 Euryarchaeota archaeon TMED99 | reverse complement strand
AATGAAAAAGGTGACGTCCAAGGGTCCGATATCAAGGGACCAGTTTCCCGTGAGGCTGCAGAGCGATGGCCTCGTATTGCAGCAAATGCAAAACAAATTATTTGAGGTGAGATTATGGTAAAAAGTATGAAACCAACCAAACAACGCAAGGCACATTTCAACGCTCCTCTGCATGAGAAGCGTAAGCGTATTTCTGCTCGCCTTCAACTTGACAAACCTGATTCACGATTCGATGGTGTTCGCACCGTCACTGTCCGTGTTGGCGACACCGTCCGTGTTACCCGTGGAGACCTTGCCAATGGTGGCAAGCGACACGGTGGTAAGCGTGGCGATGACCCGTTGACAGGTCCAGTCATCCGTATTGATTCCGAAAAGGGCCGCCTTTACATCGAAGGTGCCAAGGCCAGCAAGGCCGATAACAAAGAAGAGGCGGTTCCGGTCCACTCTTCCAATGTCGTTGTCGTCAAACTTGACGAAACAGACAAGTTGCGTGTTCAGCAACTTACCGGCAACAGGAGTTGAAAAATATGGGAAGCAGTAACCACTTGAAGCGATTGGCCATGCCCCGTAGCTGGCCTCTTCCACGTAAGACCAGTATCTGGGTAACACGCCCGACTCCTGGTGCACATTCACTCGAATTGTGCATGCCTATCAGTTTGGTCATTCGAGATGTTCTCGGATATGCTCGTTCAACCCGAGAAGTTCGTCACATTTTGCATAATGGTCACGCCCTCATCGATGGACGCGTCTGCAAAGATGTCCGTCGTGGCGTTGGCCTCATGGATGTTTTGACACTCGGTGAAACCAATTACCGATGCGTGCTTGACCACAATGGTCGACTACGTTATCGAACCATCTCCGCTGCTGAAGCAGGATGGAAGGTTTGCCGTATTGAAGGAAAGTCGACTATTAAGGGCGGTAAGACTCAACTGAACCTTCACGATGGC
Organism: Euryarchaeota archaeon TMED99; assembly: GCA_002170315.2. GTDB lineage: Archaea > Thermoplasmatota > Poseidoniia > Poseidoniales > Poseidoniaceae > MGIIa-L1. The sequence goes on along the minus strand of NHFA02000046.1, from coordinate 9,766 downwards.
CGAAACATCATCGTTGATGATGCTTCAGAATACACTACAGGAAGTTCACTCAAGATTTCTCTTCCGAGCCAAGATATTTTGGAACATATCAAGTTCGAAGACGGCGTTCGCTGCTACCTCATCGGTGGTGCGCACGTTGGCGGATTTGCCCACATGAAGTCATACGAAGTGAAGCGTTCAAGTATGCCAAACGAAGTCGTGTTTGACGACTTCGGAACCGTCGTATCGAACGTGTTTGCAGTTGGCGACTCTACGCTACCCCACACTGAGGTGGTTGAATGAGTGAGTCAGCAAATCCAATGGCAATGCCCCGAATCACGAAAGTGAGCGTCAACATTGGTGTAGGTGAAGGTGGAGAGCGCTTGCTCAACGCCGAGAATGTTCTCGAACTTGTCACCGGCGTCAAACCTCAACGCACACTTGGACGTATTCAAAACCGAGATCTTAAGGTTCGTCAAGGTGCACCAATTGGTTGTAAAGCAACCATGCGTAACTCTGAATCGATCAAGAAGTTCTTGACCGATGCTTTTTGGGTCCGTGAAAACATGATTCCTGCATGGAATTTTGACCGAGAAGGTAACCTTTCATTCGGTATCCGAGATTACACAGATTTCCCTGGTCAAAAATACGACCCAGACATTGGAATCTTTGGAATGGATATCACCGTTGTTCTCGAGCGACCTGGCCACCGTGTCAGCCGTCGTCGCAGAGCAAAGGCGAAGGTCGGAATGGGCCACCGTTTAGACGCAGACGAATCACGTGCCTGGTTCAAAGAACACTTTGGCATCACAATCATGGAGGAATAAGAATGGCAAGAGATCACGGAGAAAGAATTGGCAGAACGATTGGATGCCGTCGCTGTGGACGCCGCCGAGGATTGATACGCCGTCACGGGCTTCGCCTGTGCCGTCAGTGTTTCCGAGATGTCGCTCCAGAAATAGGCTTCAAGAAAATGAATTAAGGAGGAGAAAGATATGCAATTTGATCCACTCAACGACGCACTCATCAAGATGTACAACGCAGAGCAAGCGGGTAAGTTCAATGTTGAACTTGCACCTGCTTCTAAACTGCTTGGTAACGTTCTTGAAATCATGCAAAAATCAGGCTATGTTGGCTCTATCGACCGAACTGAAAACGGTCGTGGCGGAACCTACATGGTTGAATTACGCGGCGCAATCAACCGTTGTGGCACTGTTAAGCCACGACACAGTATTCGCCGTCAAGAATACGACCAATGGGAGACACGCTACTTGCCTGCTCAAGATTTTGGTCTCTTGATTCTCACAACGAACTCCGGTGTCATGCATCACTATGATGCAAAGGATGCCCGTATAGGTGGTAAGCTACTCGCTTACGTATATTGAGGTGAATAACATGGTAAAACTCGACAGAATCGAACACATCGTAACCATCCCTGAAGGCGTTACAGCCTCGATCAGCGAAGATGGCGTCGTCAATATCCAAGGACCCAAAGGTTCCTTGACCCGAGAATTTACAAGCACTTTCATTCAATTGCTGCAAGATGGCAGTGGATTGATTGTTCGTGTCGACATGCCTCGTCGTAAGCAACGTGCGCTTGCCGGAACATGGAATGCACATTTGAACAACATGGTAAAGGGCGTTACCGACGGCTTCACATACTCTTTGAAAGCCGTTTATTCTCACTTTCCTATGACGCTCGCAGTCAAAGGTAATATTTTTGTTGTCAACAATTACTTCGGGGAGAAAGTTCCTCGAAATGCAAATATTCTTTCTGGTGTTGAAGTGAAAGTCAGCAACAAAACAGAAGTTACAGTTTCTGGCATGGACAAGGAGCTTGTCGGTCAGACAGCCGCAAACATCGAAAAGTGCGCCACGGTCAAAAACCGTGATCGCCGTGTATTCCAAGATGGAATATACCTCGTCAAGAAGGAGTGATATGAATGTCAGAAGATTATGAAAACATGACTGTTGCACAACTCAAGGAGCTTCTCAAGGAAGCAGACTTGCCAGTGTCTGGAAAGAAAGCCGACCTCATTGCACGTTTGGCTGAGTCCAGTGCTGTAGAAGAAGTCGATACCTCTGATTCGAACGATGAAGATTGGGATGATGATGGTGATTGGGATGACGAGGTCGTTGAAGGCCACGTCGCTAAGCAAAAGCCAGTCCTTGATGATGCTACCAAAGCCGCTCTTGCCCTCCGTTCTGAACAAAAGAAGAAGACTCCATCGTTCCGTCGAACTGAATGGTTCCGATACAAGCGTCTCTCCCGTTCAGGCTGGAGAGCACCTCACGGAATGGACAGTAAGCAACGACGTAACTACAAGTATCGCAGTGCTCTTGTCCGTGTTGGTCACGGAAAGGTTGCAGCAGCTCGAGGTCTCCACCCATCTGGATTCCGAGAAGTCATGGTGCAAAACACCACAGATTTGGAAATCATTGACCCTGAAACCGAAGCAGCACGCGTCGGTCGAAGCGTTGGTGGTCGAAAGCGAGAACAAATTTATTCACGAGCCGATGAACTCGGTATTCGTGTTCTTAACCGAAGGAGGGATATTTGATGCAAATTACAAATCAGAAGCGCCTTGCTGCTAAGTTACTCAAGTGCGGTGTCCACCGTGTTTGGATTAACCCCGCATACCTTGACCAAGTTTCTTCAGCAGTCCAAACTGACGACATTCGTGAATTCATCGAAGAAGGCTGGATTAAGGCAAAGCCAATCAAAGGAACCTCTCGTGTTCGTGCTCGTCTACGTATCGAACAAAAGCGCAAAGGACGCCGAAAGGGTCAAGGAAAGCGTGCAGGTACTGCCAACGCACGTAATCCTCGTAAGAACCGTTGGATGCGAACTATTCGTTCACAACGCCGTGTTCTCAAAGAAATGCGTGAAGATGAGACAATCAAGCCATCCCAATACCGCCGTTATTATCTCAAGGCTAAGGGTGGATCTTACCGTTCAATCGCTCACATGCACTCTCAGATGGCCATTGAAGGTGTCGAACTCAAAGGAGGTGAACAGTGATGCGAGGAACTCGCCGTCGCTCAGTTTTCCGTCGTCGTAAGGCTGGTCTCACCGACTACCGACGCCGATTGAAACTCCTTCGTGGACGCAAGCCTCGTGCTGTCGTTCGTGTTTCAAACACTCGTACAACCTGCCAACTTGTCACTTGGGCCGCTTCAGGCGACTTGGTGACCGTTTCCGTTACTGGTTCAGACTTGTCCAAGAAATACGGCTGGCCACAAGACTTTTCCAAGAAATCCGTTCCTGCATCCTACTTGGTAGGTTATGCAATGGGCAAGGCTGCAAAGGCACAAGGTGCTGAAGAAGCAGTTCTTGATATCGGATTGGCTGCAAGTACTCCAGGAAACCGTGTGTTCTCTGCCCTCAAGGGCATGGTCGACGCAGGGCTTGAGATTCCTCATGGCGAGAATGTTTTGCCGGAGGAAGACCGAATAAACGGCTCCCACATCAATGATGATGTCGCAGCTGCAGTTGAAACAACCAAAACCAACATCGAGGGGGCATACTGATGACAGAAGAAGAAATCATACAAATGGCACCAGGGCTTATGCAAGCTCTTGCACCTGAAGAAGTTGAAGAAACTCCAAGTGGCCGCCCACGACGACGTAAGCAAGACGATCCTATGTCTGGTCTGCGAAAGTGGGTTCCAAAGACACGATTGGGTCAAATGGTTATGGCTGGTAAAGTTTTGACTTACGAGCAAGCGGTAGCAACAGGACTTCCAATTCGTGAAGTTGAAATTATTGACGCATTGATTCCAAACTTGGAAGACGATGTCATCAAGGTCAACATGGTTCAAAGAATGACTGACAGTGGACGCCGTGTTCGCTTTAACGTCATGGCTTGTGTTGGAAACCGAGATGGCTATGTTGGACTTGGAATGGCAAAAGCAAAGGAAGTCGCTGCTGCTATTCGTAAGGCAATCATCGCTGCTAAACTCAACCTCATTGCAGTTCAACGTGGAAACGGTTCTTGGGAATCTTCCGCAGGACCTGGAACTTCGGTTCCATTCAAGACACACGGACGTGCTGCATCGACTCGAGTTACATTGATGCCTGCTGCAAAAGGTAAGGGACTTGTTATCGGAGAAACCGGTAAGCGTGTTCTTGATCTTGCTGGCGTTTCTGACGTTCTTTCCCGAACCAAAGGCCAAACTCGAACCACCATCAATTACGCTGGTGCAACATTCAACGCTCTTCAAAATATGAACACAACTCGTGTTTCTCAAGAAGTGAAAGATCGATTGTTTATTCACAAAGGGAGGCTACTTGAATGAGTTGGATTGTTGTACGAGCACGAAGTAACGTCGGTGTTGAACGCCGTATCAAGGATACGATGTTGCACATGAACTTGACCAAAGTGAACCACGCTGTCATCATTCCAGAGAATGATCAATACCGTGGAATGCTTCAGAAGGCGAAGGATTACATCACTTGGGGAGAGGCTACTCCTGAACTCGTTGAAATGATGCTTTCTGGCCGTGGTCGCATGGTTGGTGACGCACCTTTGACCGATGCACTTGTTGCAGAACATACCGACTACGCAGACATCAGTGCTTTTGCCAAGGCAATTGCTGCTGATGAGACGACAGTCAAAGCAATTCCTGACTTGAAGCGAGTGTTCCGACTTCATCCACCTCGAGGCCCTAAGGGCTGGGGTGGAATTAAGCGTTCATTTGTTGTCGGAGGAGCGCTCGGCTCCCGAGGAAATGAAATTGGTGCGCTTGTAGAGCGTATGATTTGAGGTGATTATGATGGGTACAAAAGCAAACAAACATCGTGGACGAAACCGATACCATGGACGTGGCAAGAAAGCTGGCCGTGGTGCTGGTAAGCGTGGAGGACGAGGGAATGCTGGAATTAACAAGCACCGCGTCATGACTCGAATCAAGTATATGCCAAATCACTGGGGAATGCATGGCTTCAACCGCCATCCAACACTCCGTACTGTTTACGTCACTGTCAACGTGAGTCAACTCGAAGACATGGCTAAAGGTAGCGATACCATCAATTTGACCGAAATGGGAATTGATAAAATTCTTGGCAGCGGCCGAATCAACACAGCACTCAAAGTGATTGTTGAAGAAGCAAGTGCGCGAGCAGTTGAAAAGATTGAAGCCGCAGGTGGAAGCATCGAAGGCGGCGACGATGACTCATGGGAAGAAGAGTGATTCCCAATTACAATAAGGAGGATTAAGCATGAAACATAAGCCAATGCCAATAGCAGTAGCCCTTTCTGGACTTCTCTATTGGGGACTTCTCGTCTATTGGGTTTCTGATGATCTGCAAGCAGGTTTCGATACTGTTGGTGGCGAAGCAGCCATCTTTGGTCTCGTCTTCTCGATTGTATATGTTGGTTACTTGATGGCCTGTCTCATGATTGACATGCCTGAAGGTCTCAAAACAATGCCTGTTGTTGGACGATACGGTAAGTTGCTTGGCTGGCTTGCAATGCTCGGTCTTGCAGCATGGTATGTCCGACCATCCGCTTGGGGCGGCTATGATGAAGGCGTAGGATTCTTCCTTGTGGGCATCTGTCTGCTTGGATTCGGTGCTGCGGCAATTCTCGTTTGTTTCATGTGGAGCGGAGATGACAGCAGTCGTCTCTATGCCCTTCGCCGCTTCGTCGATGTCTATCCTACCATCACTAAGCCTGAACGACACGTTCGTTTCAATGAGAAAATGTGGACGACAACATTCGTTCTCATCATCTACTTTGCTATGACCAACGTCATGCTCTATGGTCTCTCTGGACAAGCATTGGATTTGTTCAGTGGTTTCCGTTCTATTATGGCAGGTGCTTCTGGAACCATCATGCACTTGGGTATAGGACCAATCGTTACCGGTTCCATTATCATGCAATTGTTTGCAGGTGCGAAAATCATTCGACTTGACCTCAGCAACTCTGAAGACAAAGCAATGTATCAGGGTGTTCAGAAACTTTTGGTTCTCATTATGATTCCAATTGAATCGATTCCTCAAACATACGGTTTCCTGGACCCTCAAGAATTCCTTATCGACACCTACGGCCTAGGTTGGGCAAACTTCGTTATTGTAGCTCAACTCTTTGCCGGTTCATATCTGGTGTTCCTGCTGGATGAATTAGTCAGCAAATGGGGTATTGGGTCCGGTATTTCGTTGTTCATTGCTGCAGGTGTTGCTCAATCAACATTCGTTGGAACACTCTCCCCTCTCCCAGCAACCACTGGAGTTCCTTACTCACTTCAAAACCCACCATCTGGAACATTACCGATGATTTTCTACATGTTCCGTGAAGCGACGAATGCTGAAATGATTTCAAGCAATGGTTTCGAACAGATCCTGCTGACGCACGTCAATCCAGTCGCCGCGCTGTTTTCATCGGTCGTGGTGTTCCTCGTGGTTGCGTATGCGGAGTCAAGTAAACTCGAATTGCCGTTAACACACGGAAAGGTACGTGGCCATCGTGGAAAATACCCAATTCGATTGGTCTATGCATCGAACATTCCGGTCATTTTGATGGCAGCATTGCTTGCAAACATCAACATGTTCTCTCTCTTGTTCTGGAGCCATCCAACGCTCTCTCAGACTCCGATTCTTGGACGACAAGGTTGGCTGAGTGCATCGCAGTATATCGGGACGTATGAGGCTGGTCAGACGACTGCTTCGGGAGGTTTGGCTTGGTATGCCAGTATGGTCAATGGAGTGAATGATTGGCTGCTACCGCTGCTCAATCAACAAGGCGACGTCTTTGGACACAGTTTAACGCAAATAATGGTCCACGTTGTCTTCTATGTCGCTCTCATGACGGTTGGTTCGATGGTGTTCGCGAAGTTTTGGATCGATACCACGAATATGGGTACCAAAGACGTTGCAAAGCAAATTGAGCGAACGGGTATGCAAATTCCAGGTTTCCGTAAGAATCCAAAGGTTTTGGAAAAGATTCTCGAGAATTATATTCCTCCAGTCACCTACTTCTCAGGTGCTTTCGTCGGACTTCTTGCCGCCGGTGCGGACTTATTGGGTACTGTAGGTAATGCTACAGGAACGGGTCTGTTACTTGCCGTAGGTATCATTTTGAGAACCTATGAGCAAATCCAAAAGGAACAGGCAATGGAAATGCATCCAATGATTCGTCAGTTCTTCGGTGCTGCNTGAAACTAGCGATTTCACTGTGAAGTTTCACTTGCACGAGTGACTTNTNTCAAATTAGACGTCACTCAAGTGCTGCATGATTTGGTTTCCAAATCATTTGCTTGCTGAACGGTAACGATTTGCTTTGTTTCAGCAATGCTGCCTGATTTTTCTCTATCCGATGTAATTAGAGGTTCTTGTTTTTGTCCGGTGGATGATTTATAGGGTTCAACCCAAAATACTGTTTATGGCAGGAAGTCAGTCTCTCTCACCTTGGGAGAATGTAGACGACCAATCGCCTCCTCCTCCAGCTCAACTGGTCTTTGATTTGCCATCAAAGGGCGTCTCAATTGGCATTTTTGTATTNGNTACAATCGTTGTTTTTGTCGCTCTTGGATTACTTTTTGCCACGACTTTTTCCACCGAATCTCTTGCTGCAACCCTCGATACAGATGGCGACGGCATCATCGACCGGGAAGATACATTCCCTGGNGATTCTACGGAATGGCGAGATTCTGATTTTGATGGGAAAGGTGACAATATCGACCTTGATGATGATGGCGATGGTTATTCGGATTTTGATGAGTCCGAGCGTTGCCTCCCTCATACAGACCCCCTTGACCACACTGATTTCCCTCTTGACACCGATGGTGATGGNGANTGCAATACCNTNGANTTAGACGATGATGGAGACGGCATTTCTGACGATCTTGACGTCTATCCTTTGGACAGTACTGAATGGTATGATACGGATGGAGACGGCATTGGAAACAACCTTGATAGCGATGATGATAACGATGGCTATCCTGATGCTTTTGATGATTTACCACTTGACCCTGCTGACTGGTCAGACCTTGACGGTGATGGGATTGGTGACATTGCAGATTTTGATGATGATGGTGATGGCTACAATGATTCAATCGATCAATTCCCTCGCGATGGAACGGAATGGTTCGATTTCGATGGTGATGGGCAAGGCGATAACAGCGATTTAGATGATGACGATGATGGGGTNCCCGACGATGTTGATGTGAACGATAACTCGGATTCAGCCCTCTCCTTAACCTTGCATTCTTTTGAGTTGTTCGATAATATGGATTACTTTGATGATTTCTCTGAAATCTATTTTTGTATCGAAGTGAATGAGCAAAATATTGGCTGTTCNCCGACAAGTGAAAGTCAGAATTATCTTACCATGACAACCGATGTCAATGTGCCTCTAGAATACGAATTCTTCTATGATTTGCCGGAGCAAAATTCACATCACGAGATACAGATTTTCGTTTGGGATTCCGATCCGTTTTTGGACGATGCTGTTGACATCAATCTCGATGAAGAGCTTGAAGCCTACGTTTTTTCAATCAACAGCAGTATTGCTTCTGTTTCNGAATATCATGAACTTACCGTTTCAGGAGTTGGCGATAATAATGGCTATGATGGTACCCTTGAGTTTTCGTATGCGTTCAAGGATTTACGAGTGATGAACTCTCCACAATTCAACTGGGTTTTTGATTACAATGACTATTCTCTTTATCTCGATTTTGATTATTCATTATATCGGATGTTCAAGTTGTATGACCACTCGACGTATTCTTGGGATGATTACCAACGATTTGTAACTCCCAATGAGACGTATGTCTATGACTTGGCAACACAATTACGAGATTTAGCAATCGAGAATGGTTACGATACAGATCTCGAGATTGCTAATTTTATTCTCGCCTTTGTCGGGGGAATTCCCTACCAATACGACATCGATGGCATGGGTGTCAATGAATACCCCAAATACCCAATTGAGATGCTNTGGGAGCATGCTGGTGATTGTGAAGATGCAGCCTCATTGTATGTCTCGCTGGTTGAATCGATTGGCTATGATGCGGTTCTGATTTTGTTAATGGTCAAACCAGATGAAAACGAAGATTGGGGTGGTCATGCCATGCCTGCCATACATATCCCNAATTATTCAGGAGGCGAGGGTGTAGAATTAGACGACCCCGATAAAGATGGCATGNTGTTCTTNTTTGCTGAAGCAACCGCTTGGTACGACGGTTATACGGGCGTAGGCGTCAATCTTTGGTATGATATGGATAATCTTCACCTCTACGATATTTAGTGAGNCTTCAGATATTCTTCAAGANCACTTGCCGCTTGTTTGGGTTTGATGTCCATTTTGTTGAGAATAATTGCGGCTCAGTCCGCCTTTTTTAGCACCCTTGGCGAGAGGGTACGTTGATATAGGGGAGGTAAGTGGCAAGGATGCTTGCGTAGATGAGAACGGCGTTGGCGGCTGAGTCTTCGGACAATGACCGTCGCCATCCTCTTGTCACGTGAAGCCGAAGCTATTGCGATCTTGAGAAACCTTCCCCCCACGGAAGCTCGCTCTTGGTCAGGTAGGTGATCGAGATTATGACGTATTTTTGTGTAAGAAGCATTAGTGCATTATACTCTCGCCAATTTTTTTAGGACAGTAATTCAATTTCAATAAATGAATTTGCGACAAGTAGCCTAAGGATCATAACAAGAGAAATCTGGTTGATCCTGCCAGAGGCGACCGCTTTTGGAGTTCGATTAAGCCATGCGAGTAGAATGAATTAGATCATTGCAAACTGCTCAGTAACACGTGGATAACCTGCCCTATGCTCCGGGATAACCT
>NHFA02000045.1 GCA_002170315.2 Euryarchaeota archaeon TMED99 | reverse complement strand
AACAATAATCCACATGTTGTCTATGAGGCAGGCTCTGGTGGCGGGGTGAACTATACGTCTCTTTCGAACGGTGTTTGGTCGACTCCAACGACGATAGATTCCGAAGCGAGAAATAATCCAAAACTAGCCATTGATTCTAATGATAAGTTGCATGTTGTTTCTATGCAAAGAATGTGTTCAGGTTGTGCTGCAAACTATACAACCAATGTAGGGGGTTCATGGGTGAGTGAAGATTTTGCTACTATGAATAATAGACACCCATATACAGCAGACATTGCCCTTAATTCATCAGGTAATGTCTCTATCGCATATATTGTGGCGCACGGTTCCCCCGGTAACAATCCATCAAAAAGTCTCACAGTGTATGACAAAAATGGCAGCACATGGGATTCTGAACAGATTGCATATTCCCAAAGTCTGGGCTATTACAAAACTGAAATCCAATTCGACCAATACGATGTCAAGCACTTATACTATTTTTCGAGCGGACATGAAGTAAAAAATGATGCAAGTGGTGCATGGTCATCGAATCTCTGTACCAATTCCTGTGGCGGGGGTGTAAATGGTCACATCGCCGATATGAAAATAGAGCCAAACGGAACGATGCATCTTGTCTACTTAGCTACAACGACGTCGGCTTTGAAGAAGTTCATGTATTCGACAAACAGCACTGGTTCCTGGACCTCGGAAGAGATCGCAAATATGTCAACGGGCGCCATTATGCCAACATATGATGCACTTGAATTAGACTCTCAGGGAAATCTCCACTATTTCTTCAGAGACAATGGTTCTTTTTCTAATGGAACTTTGTATCACCTTGTCGAAAATGGCGTTAGTACAGTTGGCGGGAGCAGTTCAGGCTCAAGCACCACAACCAATGGCAACGGAACCGCATGGATGGTCAATGATATTCGCAGCGGATCTGGCAGCAGTAACCCCGGACAATACATGGAGATACTCGTCGGTGACACACTCTATTTCAGTGCGACTGATGTAAGCGGCGGCTACGAACTGTGGGCGCATCAACCTGCAGAGATTACAACATTATCAAACGGCTCAGGCAGCGGCTCAAGCGGCGGCATGACCAACCTCACCAATGCAACAAGTTGTGTTGCTTCACCAAGCCTACCAAACGGCTTGAACATCGACAGCAGCACGTGCACCATCAGCGGTACGCCAACGGTTGAAACGAGCAACACGACCTACACGGTGACGGCGGTCATCAGTGGAACCACCTACCAGACGACCGTTTGGTTGTCCACTGTGTTCTACGGAACCATCACCTCGACGGTTGAAGGCGCGCATCTCAACTTGGGCGAAGTAATGACGCCAATCACACTCAACTACACCTCACCTGCACCACAATCATCGGTTTCCTCGGGCAACAACACCACATGGGCAATTAACAATGCAGAATCGACAAATCTCAACAGCGGGGGTAGATTCATAGAACTTGGCAACCAGTTATTGTATACAGTTCGAAATAATGACGGTACTGAAGATACTTGGGAAATCCGCCCTGGCGGTGCAAGCGGTAGTTCTACAAGCGATTATTACAAGGTAATCCCCGGTAAATTCCTCAGCATGGCTACTGTCTTCAATAATGAGATTTATTTCCAACATAACGATGAACTTTGGAAAACAGCCGGAACAAACTCGAGCACTGTCAAGGTTCACGATGTAAATCCATTTACTAAAACCGGTGATCAGCATCATCAATGGGAACTCTTCTTTGAGTTTAACAATGAATTGTACTTCCAGGGATATGTTCAAGAAAATGGTATGGAATTATGGAAAACTGATGGTACGACTCAAGGAACGATGATGATAAAGGATATAATGAATACAAACTATACAAATGGGGGGCAAATTCATGGCCATGATGGTATGGCGAATTACTATGACCCAGCATACCAAATTTTCAATGGTGAATTGACATTTGTGGCCCGAGAGAGAATTACTCAATCCTCTGGTGTAGTGAACAATATAGCCAGCATATGGGCGACAGATGGTACGGAAAGTGGTACATACAAGTTAGTTGATGGCAACAGTTCAACAAATGGTGGCATGTCCACATCTTCGACAACAACTCAATTCAACGGCGACTTGTATTATGTTGCCAGTAATGCCTCTCTGATGAAGTTCGATGGCAACACAGGAGTTACAAGTTGGATTATAGATGATGTTTACATCATGAATTATCATCAACTCACTTTCTTTGAATGGAACGGATACCTCTACTTTAACGGAGCAAGTAACAATCATGGCCCTGAATTATGGCGTACAGACGGTACGCCTTCAGGAACTGCACTGGTTGCGAATTTCGTTTCAGACTCTTCATCAATGAATATAATGTTCACGGGTCTCGGAAATATTCAATTCAAAGCATGGAATGAAACACACTTTGCCTTCGACGGCAGAGTGTCAGCACAACAGTCAACAGGGGAATATCTGTACATCAGCGATGGAACTCTTGCAAACACGAGTATGCACGATCATGGATATCGATACGTGTATGGAGACTACCAAAGGTCATTTATGTCCACAAACTCTGTACGGGGGGCTGGCCATGATATCGTCCACATAGGACAGATTACATACTACACCAAATATGCCAGCCACGGAACACCTTTCTGTATGGTCAACTTGGGTCAAATAAATCCATCTCAAAACAATTCTCTGACTGAAACATGTTTCCCAGGTTATTCCTCGGGTCAATATGGGGGTGATTACGGATTCGGTGCGGCTCATGCATACAATGACGAATTATACCTCGTTGCCAACAGATTGAATCCGACACCTAATACCTGGAAGGTTTGGTCATATGCTCCCGGCAACGTGACATTGAGTACGCCACCGCCGGTGACTTGGGAGGCCCACCCTGATTTGCCAGCGGGCATGAACATCGCAGGCGGCATCATCAGCGGAACACCAACCGTCTATGCGGTCAACCAAACCTACATGATTTACGCTAATCAAAGCAATTATTCAACCGCACTTGAGTTGTACTTCAGTGTGGATACGGACAATGCACACACAGTGGTCGAGAACCAAACCATCGATGCGATTGGCTTCCACCCACCATTCAACAACGGTTCGACCACGTGGACGGTCTTACCTACCTTGCCGGGCAACCTCTCCATGGATTCCTCAACCGGAGAAATCACCGGTTCAGTCAATGGAACACTTGCAAATACAACCTACACAGTAACTGCAACACACAGTGGTTCAGGCGCTGCAACGGAAACCTTCTCGTTCAATTTGCGAAGCCTTGCTGACTACGACGGCGATGGCCTACCAAACGACTTGCCAAGTGATTACGATGCAGCCGAAGGACCAACCTCTGGTCTTGTTGAAGATACAGATGATGACGCTGACGGCCTGGCCGATTCTGTTGAAACAGACACTGGCACCTACATTGATGGAACAAATACGGGCACTGACCCACTCAATCCAGACACCGATGGTGATGGCATTTGCGACGGTCCAAACGCTGTTCCTCCAATTTGTATTGCAGGTCCAGATGCTGACCCGAACGGTGACAGCGTACCTCCAACTTTGGTTGGTGTGAACAACACTGCTATCGCAACTGTTGCTGCATACAAGACTGTAATCGATGGTACCTACGAGATTGCACCGGACTTGCCAGCTACTTTAGCACTCAATCCGACGACAGGTGAAATTACGGGAACACCAACCGAAACTATCAGCAACACCACGTTCACCATGTGGGTAAACAACTCAAATGGTGTTTCCCTTTCTTGGAATTTCACCATTGAAATCTTGGAAGACAGCGATGGCGACGGTTTGCCAAACGAATTGCCGGACGATTATGATACCAGCAATCCAGATGCGCCGGGTCTTGTCGAAGACACCGATGATGATGGTGATGGTACTCCAGACAGCGAAGAAGATGGAGACGGAACAGATCCGACCAATCCTGATACGGATGGCGACGGCATGTGTGATGGTCCAAACGCAGTTGACCCAATTTGTGTTGCTGGTCCTGATGCATTCCCGCTTGATCCTTCTGGAGACACCGATACTGACGGTGACGGAAAGCCTGACACGCTCAACCCACCTTCGAACAGTATTCCTCCTTTGGAAGAAGATTTGGACGATGATGGAGACGGACTGGAAGACGTCAATGAAACCAATACGGGCATTGACAACGGTCCAACTGACAAAGGAACCGACCCACTCAACCCAGATACGGATGGTGACGGAATTTGTGATGGCCCAATCGATGTCTATGACCCGCTAGGCAACCTCATTTGTGTTGCAGGGCCTGATGAGACTCCGTTCGGAGAAGATGCCTCAGGTATGGTGTATGGACTCAACAATACCCCATTCTCAAGCCTCGTGCCACCTTATCAACTGCCGAATGCAGTTTGGGAAATTGCTCCTGACCTTCCTCTTGGATTGAGCATTGACCCTGTAAGCGGAATTATCAGTGGAACTCCGGCTGAAATTATGGAAAACACGACGTTTACCATCTATGGAAATGCTACAAGTTCTTCAATCACTTTTGATTTCAACCTGCAAATACTCGAAGATACTGACCGCGATGGAATGCCAAACACTCTTCCTGAAGATTATCCGGTTGATGGAGAACTTATCGAAGACTTGGACGATGACGGTGACGGTGCTTCTGACTTGAGCGAAACCGGTACTGGAATCTATAACGGAACTGGAGACATGGGAACTGACCCACTTGACCCAGATACCGATGACGATGGAATCTGTGACGGTCCGAACGATGTCTTACCGCAATGTATTGGCGGTCCTGACTCCAATCCGTTTGGAACTGGACCTCTCGGACCGACGGTCTTGGTCAACAACTCAATGACTGCTCCAATTCTACCTGCGAATGCAGTTCCTGGCGCAACATGGGAAGTTTCCCCAGCATTGCCAGACGGCCTTGTTCTTGACCCTGCTACGGGTATCATCATAGGAACACCAACGCAAACGATGGCAAACACGACCTTTACCATGTGGGCAAACACAACAACGCCAAGCATGTCGATTCTCTCGACGTTCTGGCTTGAAGTGCTTGAAGACAGCGATGGCGATGGAATGCCAGACGAACTTCCTGACGATTACCCAGACACCAACCCACCTTACGACCTGATTGAGGATTTGGACGATGATAACGACGGAATGTCGGACGAAGATGAAACGATACTTGGAACCGACCCAACCAATCCAGACACCGATGGCGATGGATTCTGTGACGGTAATGGAACGGGCGATGGTGACTGCTATGCAGGACCTGACTCCTCACCTCTTGACCCAACACAGCCAGTCAATACCGATGGTGATGCATATCCAGATGAGGACCCTGATGGTGAAGGTGGATTAACCGCTGACNATGATGACGATAACGATGGNTNNCTNGANACTCGNGANATTGATTGTTTNANNGACCCNCTCAATGCTACCGACATGCCTCAAGACNTGGACATGGATGGAATCTGCGATGCATTGGATGACGANATCGANGGTGATGGATTATTCAATGTCATTGAAACTGACACGGGTGTTTACAACTCGAGCATTGATACGGGTAGCGACCCAAGAAACGCCGACACTGACGGTGACGGCGTTTGTGATGGTCCAACTTCACCGGTGACGAGCAATTGTACGGCTGGTCCAGATGCATTCCCGCTTGACCCTGCTGCTCACGCAGACACCGATGGTGATGGAATGCCAGACGAGTTGTTTGGAAATTCAACCAGCACGCCTCCGCTTGTTTTGGATCTGGATGACGATAATGATGATTGGAGTGACGNGGATGAAACCGCATGCGGTACTGACCATCTTGATGATACCAGCACACCTGTTGATACCGATNNNGATGGANTCTGCGATGCACTNGATGACTTGCTGGACTTACCGTTCACCTTGACNTATTCAAGCGANACTCTGCTGTTGAACGTCGATGAAGAGATGACTGCTTTCATGCCAAATATCTCTGGTCTTGGCGAAGTTGCAACTTGGGAAATCAGTGGCGAATTACCTGAAGGTTTGACCTTTGGATGGAGNCCTGCTCGAGATGCTCTGCTTGACGGAAGCATTCGTGGAACACCTACTGAAGAAATGGAAATGACCAATTTCACCATCTGGGCGAACAATTCTGCGCACAGTCAAGCGTTTGATTTCTCTCTAACCATTATCGAAGAAGTGGTGGATGAAGATGACGATGATGACGGATTTGGTTGGATGTGGTGTTTCCCATGTCTGATTATTCTCTTGCTCTTGTTGCTTATCCCGCTTCTGTTTGGAAGTGACAAAATCCTTCTGATGTTAGCAGATGGACCTGAACCGGAGAACACAACGTCTTCGCCTGCATTCTTATCGGGTGCAGGAACACAAGAAGATCCGTTTGTTTTGGAGCCTATCACTGGCATACAGCCGGGTGAANCGGCAAGCAGTGTTGAGGTCATTACCATCGACAAGATGTCTGATATTCAAGTTGATATGATTGACCTCAATCAAGATTCGAACGGTGACAAGTTCAGCATGTATGAACCTGAATTTGGTGACACAGGCACACGCCTCATCGGTATCGGTAAAGATGGAGAAATCATCATTCATATGAAATTCGATGATGGTATTGACACTCCAACCTTCGAGGGCGGAGAATATTCTGGACTTTTGAAACTCGGTCGAGCAAGCGTCTACTTCTCGTGGTCAGTCACGGTGAAGAAGAACATGAGCAAGAAGAAAAAGTATGAAAAGGAACTTGCAAAGGAACTTGAAGANTCCAATGAGGAGGAAGAATCCGATTCAGAAGGTGATGAACCTGAAGGAGCAGTCGATGTTGTCAAAGACAAGATTCACTCGACACTTGACCGTGATGGCGATGGCGAACTCTCTCTTGAAGATGTCAAAGCAGGCGCTTCTCAAGTTGGCGAATCCGTCAAGAAGGGTGCTGGAAACATCAAGAAGACTGTTGTCATTGTCAAAGAAAAAGCACACGAGTTATTGGACAAAGACGGCGATGGAAAATTGACCAAAGAAGATTTGAAAATCATAACTGGNCGAACCGATGANAAAGTCGCAGCAGCCAAGGCTGCTAAGGANGCAAAGGCTGCTAAAAAGAAGGCGAAGAAAGAAGCCGCTGCAGCCAAAAAAGAAGAAGAGGCACTCGCTCGAAAGCAAGCTGAGATTGNGGCTGCTNAAGAGGCTGAAGAGAAGGCTGCNCAAGAGGCTGAAGAGAANGCTGCTGCTGAGGCAAAAGCCAGGGAAGAAGCCGACGCAAAGGCATTCGAGATATCGAAAGCCAAGGTTGNTGCTGAAGAGAAGAAGGATTGANCANGAAAAGTTNGATCTCGAAAAGGCTGCAGAGGCAGCACGTCAAAAATCGGCGAATGTCGAAGCGAAGGTCGCCAAGCAAGCCAAAGAAAAGGCCGCTGCTGAAGCAAAAGCTGCCAAGGAAAAGGCCGCTGCTGCAAAGAAGAAGGCAGAGAAGAAACCTGTGACCAAGGAAGTCAAGAAACAAGAGGAANTGAAGCGNGTTCAATCTCGNGCNGAGACCATTGATTTCAAAACGCTTGGAAAAGCAACCTCTTCAACACTCAAATCCGAAGTGNAGAAAGGTGCTNCAACCCTTGAAGTTGCNAATGCNAAGGAATTTGCCCAAGCAGGAACTGCGGCGATTTCTGATGACAGCGGCCGTACAATCATCACGTGGACCGGTAAGGACGGAAACNCTCTGACTGGTGTGAAGGGCATAACGCGCATCTTTGGTGCTGCATCAATTGTCATGGTGAAGGACGACCTCCAAGTCATCAAAGGAATCGGGCCGTTTATTGAAGAGAAGTTGAATGCACTTGGTATCACAACCTATCGACAGATAGCGAACATGGATGCGAAACTTGAGACGCAAGTCAACGAAGCCATCGAGTTCTTCCCGGGTCGAGTCAAGCGAGACCAGTGGGCAAAGCAAGCCAAGAAGTTACACGACGAGAAGAAGTGATGGTTGGCAAGAGAGAGCAATGCTCACCTTCAACCGAATAGTAGGTGTGATTTGTTCAATTAGAGAGAGACTACTATCATNAACGGTTNAATGTCTATCGGCTGGCTTTCAGTCAAGGGGCTATGTCCGGCGCACGCCATGCTAATTTTAACCGAGCCCTCGTTTTGTCGCTTTTGATGATGATGATGACCCAAGTGGGTTATCTTGAATCCATGAACCCATGGACAAACGGCGAAGAAACGCTGGATGAGTCCAACGACGTTCTCGAAACGGGAGGTTCTGGCTCCTCGCAAAGCAACTTTACCTCCAGCGTCGAAGGTGCAGATCTGATGGTTGGCGATCTCATGGACGATATCACCTTCCAAACTGTTTCCGGGGGCTATAATGGCAGTAATA
>NHFA02000044.1 GCA_002170315.2 Euryarchaeota archaeon TMED99 | reverse complement strand
GACAGTTGTTGAGTTTGATACGCTATCATAGCCACAAGAAACGGTTACAGTAGTGAAACTTGAACCGCCAGTATTAGTCCACCGTTGTCCAATAAAATCGGGAAGAGGGCGGTATCCCAAATCATCAGTAGAGTCCTGAACATTCGATTCAAACTGAGAGAATGATGCGCCAACATTTGCGCTTGGTATGCCGTTACTGTTGTTGTTGATGACCCAGACATTGATATCGTAAGCAACATCGATAGTTGCACCAGATGCGATGGTTGGAGAGGATTGGGTAAAATCAAAGTTCACCGGTTGGTGAAGGTGCAAATCTGAATTCAAATCAAGTTGAAGAATGGTAGGTGAAGCTCCTGAATCAGTAAATCCTGACCAGTTCACTTGGCTGTTGACAAGTTGGATTGTTCCCGTGCATGCTGCGGAAATTGTGTTCCCAATCCCAGAGAGGTCAAGATGGTTTGAAAGTTGGAGGCATTCTGTTCCGCTGAAGGAGGTATTACTCAATTCAGAAGGGTAATTGTTATGATTTTGTCCATCCCATTCTATTCCTGAATGATTACCATGCATCATGAGAGAATGGATCGAGGCAGCGGCTTGATGTATCTCGACTGCCGGTATTCCTGCCCCCGTACCTCTTTCGGTATGAATGTCAATTCCATCAATGTGAATAATTCCGCCCTGCTGGCCAAGATTCAATCCAGAATTATCAGCAAAAAGAGGGGTAAAATTCGCTCCATTATTGGCAAGGAAAATATCGTTGAGCCATAAATCCGCAGAATCTTGAATGAAGATTCCGGAACCTGCGGAGTTCATCACATCACAACTGGAGCAGACGACATCGAGTTGTGGATGAGAAACCGTCTTTGAACGGTCAAAATATATCCCGGCTTTTTCATCGTCAGTGTTTCCGCTGAAACCGTTGTATTGGACGGTGAGGTTCTCAAGGTGTGTGTCAATGTTATCGAGTAAATGAGCACCGGAATGACTGTTGTTTTCAAGTGTAGAATTTGTAATGCGGACCGAAGAATAATCGAGATACATTCCATCTTCTGAATTGTTATGCAAATACACATCGTTTGCCTCCCATTCAGCCTTGTATGAATGTATTCCAGGCCCTACGGAACCCGAAATCTCCAACCCGTCGAAAACAGGAGCTGAGGTGAAAATCCACGTGATTGCAAGTCCTGCTTTATGAGGTCCTTCTCCGGGGTCGCCTGAATCTCGAACGGTGAGGTTTCTGAACGTCGTTGAAGCATCAGCATAATACAAACGAACTCCAGTCGATGTTGAATTTTCAATCAACGTGTTCTCAAACCAAGCGCCTGTGGAATTCACATCGACTGCAGCATAAGCAATGTTCGCAGTCTTCGCCCCGATTCCACCCGTACCTGTCACGGTTAAGTTTGTGAAATCAGCAGTTTCATAATTGGTATAATTTGAGTGGTTTTCTTTATCGACATATACTCCTCTATACATCGAATTACTGACGGTACAATCTCGAAACACTGCTCGGGTATAACCACCATCATCGATATGACGAACAACGATACCATGGTCAGAGCGATCAACGCTCAGATTCATCAACAGCGGTTGACTGTCTTCAACCCAAACTCCGGCAGAGATAGCCCAACTTGAACCACTGACGTTACTCATCACAAGATTCCGAAGAACTCCGCCTGAACCACCCCAGATATTGATGGCCCGAGTGAGATGGTCAGTGAAAGTAGCACCGTCGACAATTGGAGTAGAACCCGAACCAATTGACAGCCCCAATCCATACCGCCAATCTCCTTGGAAAGGCAAGACTCTTCCTGCTTGATTAATTACCAAATCAAAAATGTGTGGAGCGGAATTGCTGAACATGTCGATACCGACTCGGTCTGGATTTAGAATGGTAAGATTGTGGATGACGGGGTTTGAACCATACATCGTGATACCATAAATTGAATCTTCAATGGACAAATTATTGATGAGGGAACCACGATTATTTGAACTGCTGTTGAATTGGATGCCCTCATGGTCAGAACCGGCGAGGGAAGTGAGTGTGACCGGACAGGCAACGGTTCCTTCAACGGTCAAACGGCCTTCGACATAAATCCGAGCGCCTGAACCCATTTCGACTTGTGTACATGGTGAGATAATCAATTCATCAAAGACCGAAACGGTATATGTTGAGGTAACTGTAACGGAACCAGTCCAGGTCGTCTGAGCGCGAGCATGTACCAACTCTGGTGTTTCAAATTCTTCAAAATCAGCCGGCGCTTCAACTTCATCAAACAGCGAGGAAGAGATACCGGTGAAAGGGGTCGCAAGCAGTAAAAAAAGAACAATCCAAATCCCATATGAAGAACGAGGCTGAATGTTCATAACTTCTGCTGAATGAAAGAGCATTTGAAGGGTTCTATGAAATGTCAGGTACTTGCATCACCTGCGAATCCGTTTCTCGACAAACCAGAGGTGTGATTTTGGGGAACTCTGAAGCGATTACAGCATTGAATGCAGTCGTGCTTCAAGCATGTTCGCTGCTCGCGGACATCCTGCTGCTCGGTATTTTGCAATCGCTTCTTTCAAAGCCACTTGTCGTAAGGACGGTTCAAGATGAGATGTGAACATCCACCATCGAGCATGAAGGCGGTGATGAAGAATACTTTTCGCCGATTCGTCGGGCTTAGATATGAAAAGGAATTCGGCATTTGCCTGCTCTTTATCATGGTCTAACAATGCTTCTACGAGCGTTAAACGCAATGAATCTCGATGGATTGAGTTCGTTTGCTGTTCGATTGCTCGACGAGTTAATTGAACTGCTTTCGAAACAGAATGGTTGTTGGCTTTGGCCTTGAACAAGGCGGCCTTGGCTTCAAGCCCTAAGACCAAGGCATCATCGACTCCACCAATAGAAACAAGTGTAGCACGGAGAGTTTCTGCCTTGACAAAGTTGGCTTGAACTAAAGCCAATGCATGTTGAACCATCGTAAGCGCAACAACCGTCGCAGTTCGTTGCACTGAATCATCAGCCAGTTCAATGTGACCGAGGTAATGTTTGATTTCAGCGACCTTTTCTTTATCGAGATGCTGTTCTATACGATCGTCCAAAAGGCGAGATGCTGCAGAAATGGCGAGCTGATTCTTTTGCTGCTGAGTCCCAATTTCCAAGCCCTTTTTTATCGCTAAATCGGCATCTTCTATTCGTCCTTCAAAGTATGCAAGACTCATTGCAATCTCGTTGAATGAACCCTCGTCTTCAATGGACTCAAGATGGTGATGTGCGTGAGCCGGTTCGCACCGCTCTAAGGCGATTTTCGCTGCTAAATAATGCAGATGAGAGGGTTTTGGTGAAGAGTCTATGGCTTGTTCGAGGAGTACAGAGAGTGCATTGCTCTGGGTTGAAGCAAGAGCATCATAGGCGGTGTTGCAATGTGTATCCAAGTCATCGGATTCGGCACTGATACGGTGGAAGAGAAGAATGATTTGATCATCAGGCGTTTGAGCGAATGACTCCCAGTGAATGACTGCTTCTCGGTGAAGTTTCAATTTCTCTTGTTTTGTCATACTCGAACGGCGTACATTTCGTATCAAATGTTGTAGCTCCATTTTTTCCATCCCTGGAGTCCAACGCAAAAAGGCCGAATCATCAAGGGTGCCGACAATTTCGTCATCGTGTGCTTTGCTTGCTTCAATAGGTCGAGGGAGAAGGACAAGGTGGTCCAATCCTGAACGAGTCGAATCATCCAGTGTTGACAAAACAACATCTTCCACATACGATTGGACATCTGAATTCGCTTCAGGTAAAGTCGCCTCTTCTTGATACAATTGAATGGCTAAAGGATGACCTCCTAAGCGTTCAGCAATGTGCTTGCGCTCTTCTTCACTCTGAACCTCTCCAAGTAACTTTACAGCCTCTGAAATCTCGAGAGGAGGGATTGAGAGTCGTTCAACGTGTTCAAAAGAGACAAGTGGTTCTCTCCCAATAAAAATAAACTTGGGACCCTCCAATTCTTCAATTCTCTTACAGAATGCGTGGAATCGCGAAAGATGGCGTTGGGAAAGAAGATGTACATCATCAAAAATAAAAATTTCACCTTTGCATTGTTTTGCTAAGTATTCACTCAGTGCTTCAAAATCCGACGGAAGTGTTTGAGGAAGTTCCATTCGTGAACACAATGCTTCAAAGTCGGAAAACTCATCTGCAGTTGACCAACGAAGTGGAGTTCCCGCTGCAATTAAATCATTGCTAAGAGCGACACCAAGCGTTGTTTTACCAATGCCCGGCAGCCCACTTAAGATGAAACTGTGATGCTCATTAACCTTAGAAAAAGCCGATTGAATCAATGCTGAGCGTCCAAATACTTCGCCGATTTGAGGAACGTCGCCATAAGCAGTAGCTGTGGAACTGCTTTTTCGAGGTTTCAATGTATCTTCACCCAATGATTCGAAAAGAAGACGCCCTTCTTTGGTCAAATGGTAGACATTTCTACGACGGGAACCGCCTCCAATAACATGGGCCATTCGTTTGAAGATCAAACCCTCTTTCTCGAGAAAACTCAATGGTGCATTCAGTGCAGAACGGACCACTCCAAGAGATTCACTCAATCCAGGGAGAGATATTTCACGTGTGACATCCCATGCTTTTTCAAGCGTTTGCGAATAGTGACCAAGGCGACGAAGAAGGCGTTCTTGCGGTGATGAAAGCCTCCTCGACATGTGTTAACCCACCTTGGCGTTTCTTTCTAAGGGAATCCCTTAATGCATCAAGAAAAAGAGAAAGGCGGATTTCTCATTTCCGTAACTTTGATGACTGAAAGTGTTAAAAAAATTACCACTGTATACTATTTAATGACAATCCGTTGAAGTTAAATGGTATAGCCCCTAATCGGTAAATATGAACCTTGCACCTACTGATTATGATTTCGGAGTACCCTCAAATTATTTCTTTGCCTCTAACATTACATGTGCCAACGATGAAGCACGCAAGATGTATGTCAAAGCATTTGGCCACATGCTCAACTACAACCACGAAGAAGCGATTGCCTGTTTCAGCCAATGTGCTGAACTTGACCCAACCTGCGCTATGGCTTACTGGGGAATTGCATACTGTGTTTCTTCGAATTATAACTGGAGTCCAGGACTTGGATCTGGCCACGATTATATCCAAACCGCACTGACGCTCAAAGAAGGCTGCACTGAACTTGAACAAGACCTCATTGATGCTCTCTCAAAGCGACACTCTGCAGAAGCACGTGATGCAGCTGACCCTTCAGTGCTCAACATGGGGAACAGCCCAGAATTGAATGTAGCATTTGCAGAAGCAATGGCGCCTCTTTACGAAAAGTATGCTGGTAATCTGGATGTAACAGCAGTTTATGTTGAAGCACTCATGAATCTCAAAGCCTGGCAATTGTGGGATAAGAATACAACAACTGGAGAAATCACTCCAGCCGACGACAACACATTGTTACTTGTCAAGGTCATGGAAGATGCTTTTGAGGCCAGTGAAGAAGCAAAAGTTCACCCTGCTCTTTGCCACCTTTACTGCCACGCTCTGGAACTATCGCCTTTCCCAGAAAGAGCCCTACCAGCTGCAGATGTGCTCCGCACACTCATGCCAGGATTGGGACACCTTGTCCACATGCCGTCTCACATTGATGCTTGGGTCGGACAATGGAAAGAAGCCATTGACTGTAACATCGCTGCTGTAGAAGCAGACGACCGCTATGTCGAAATCACAGGTAATGAATCGCAATTCTACAAGTTCTACAGAATGCACAACCACCACTTCGTTGTTTGGTGTGCAATGTTTGAAGGACAATATGAAACTGCTCTCAAGTATGCTCGAAAGGCAGTCGATACTCTCCCTGCCGGTGATGAGAACTCTGGAGTTCAATTCATGCTTGCTGGAATCATTCCAATGGGCGCTATTTTCCTTGAATCCTACGTTACCATGCCATGGCACGTCATGATTCGATTCGGAAAGTGGGATGAAATCATCGCTGAACCAATGTATTCTGACAAGGATGTATTCCCTGCAACCATCGCAACACAACACTACGCTCGTGGTGTCGCTTTTGCATCAAAGGGAATGGTCGCTGAGGCTGAGGCAGAACAAGTTCTGTTCGAAGAAGCACTCACAAACCCAGCACTTGCAGGCCGTGTTTTGCACAACAATTTGATGTATCAAGACCCAAGTGAAGGACCTTGTATCTTGTTGGTTAATGCTGCTGTTCTTGCAGGAGAAATCGAATACCGAAAGCAATTCCAAGCAAAGGCTCGTGGAGAAGCATCTGACTTCACCGCTGCTTTCGATCACCTACGACGTGGTGTTGACCTCTCTCTCAACCTTGCTTACAACGAACCATGGGGCCAAATGCAACCGGTTCGCCACATCCTTGGAGCATTGCTTCATGAGCAGGGAGAATACGAAGAGGCTGAAGCGGTTTACCGTGCCGACATCAAACTCTGGAAAGACAACATGTGGGGTCTCTTAGGTCTCAAACTCTGTCTTGAAGCTCGAGGAGATGCTCCTGAAGAACTCGCTCAAGTCACTGCCTTGTTCAACGAACGCAGTTCACGTGCTGACATCATTCCAGCCAAGACCTGNTTCTGTGCCCAAGACAGCGTTGAGAAGAGTTGCTGCGATTAAGCACAGTTCCCGATTCAATCGTGACCCTTTTGTTCATAAAGTGCCGATTCAACCATCCTCACAAGATGGTGTCGCAATGTTGACAGTCGCAGATGTAGAGGAAGCCCAGCAAGCATGGGGACAAGGAATCGTTGAGATCGCTGCAGCACNTGATGCTGGAGAAGATTACGTCCAAAGGGCACGAAGCCATGTNGAATCGTTGTATTCCTACGACATTGGGCCCGTATTGTTCAAGCCAACTTTCGCTGCAAGAGAACAATTTCGTCCGACCTTTGAAGGTGCATTGTCCTACTTTGTTGGGGGAAACAGCGCATTTTCAGAAGACAAAGGATTCGCAATCAAGAGTTGGACAAAGGTACGGTTTGAGAATGAGGATGTCATCATCAGCGGANCAACTGCAATAACCATGGGAAATTATTTTTTCACACCACCAAGCGGTGAAGAGGTTAAGGTTGAATTTACCTTTGGATACGTCGTTGATTCAAACGGAGCGTTGCGAATTAACCTGCATCATTCATCAATGCCAGCAAGCATAGAATAGGATTACAATCCGTTCTTTCAGNTCCTAGGGAAAAATACCGGTTCATCGCCTTCTGCCCATTGTTTGTATTTCTTCATACAGATTTTGAACGGCTCACTTTCAAGATTCTCATGAAGCCAAGTCAACACGTTGCCCCAATCTTGTGCATCGAACCATTCACGGTTATGATTTGCAAATTGTCGCACAAATGGAAACAATGCATCGCTCAATGCCTCACTGATTGGAGGTTGAGAAGCAAGACGGGAATCTAAATCCATGAGATAGGATGATGCTGCAGTGCGTTGTTCAAGTTCGTCAACTCCTTCGTATCGATTGGGATACTTGTAGCGGTCAAGATGATACTTGAACTCATCATCGTTTCTTGCAATCCAATGGCTCTCTTCTTNNGNAAGNGTCCANTCCAANACGTGTTGCATAATTTCGAGACTTTCCTCAATCAGCGTTCCATCTTCGAGGAGTAAAACTG
Source organism: Euryarchaeota archaeon TMED99 (assembly GCA_002170315.2). GTDB lineage: Archaea > Thermoplasmatota > Poseidoniia > Poseidoniales > Poseidoniaceae > MGIIa-L1. The sequence continues at coordinate 37,411 of NHFA02000044.1, read as the reverse complement.
GAACNGTTCCTTTCGGTGAGATNTCCATNATGTGAGCCGGTCGGTCTCGTAAAACGACCTCTCTCAATTCAACTTGAAAATTTTCACGAACAATNGACATTCTGGCTCGCATCGCGTATGGACATCGCCGAAACGAGTAAAGAAGGGGGTTTTCAGCCATTTTCTGGCTTCACCTCACTCTGGTGGAATTGGAGGCGCATAGCCACCATTGACTGCTTCTTGGACAAGTGCCATATCCGAGTCAACCATCATTTGAACAAGTTCCTCAAACGAAGTTCCTGGAACCCATCCAAGTTCTTTCTCAGCAAGTGCAGGGTCGCCAATCAACAAATCAACTTCTGCAGGNCGGAAGAATTTCGGATTGGTNCGNACNCGNANATTTCCATTTTGGTCAGTAGCAATGGTATCAACGCCATCTCCTGACCACGTCAAATTCATTCCAACATGAGAGAATCCGAGTGTAATCATGTCCCGAACACTGTGTGTTCGACCGGTAGCAACGACGTAATCACCAGGCTTGTCTTGTTGGAGCATACGCCATTGCATCTCCACATAGTCACCAGCAAATCCCCAATCTCGCTTTGCATCGACGTTGCCAATCCAAAGGCATTCATCGAATCCATGAGCAATTCGGGCAGCNGTCATGGTCACCTTACGTGTAACGAACTCCAGTCCACGGCGTGGACTTTCGTGGTTGAAGAGAATACCTGTGCATGCAAACATATCATATGATTCTCGNTAGTTTCGAGTNATCTCAAATGCGAATACTTTGGCACATCCGTAGGGAGAGCGTGGGTGGAACGGTGTCATTTCAGTTTGAGGAACATCACGAACTTTACCGTATTGCTCTGAGGAACCTGCTTGATAGAAGCGGCAATTCGGGGCATGCTTACGGATGGCTTCGAGGCATCGAAGAGCNCCCAAGCCAGTGATGTCAGCAGTCATCATAGGAGAGCGCCATGATTCTGGAACAAAAGACATAGCGCCAAGATTGTAAAATTCATCAGGCTGGGCTTGTGCTACAGCGTTATCAATAGAGTTTTGATCAGCAAGGTCGCCATTGACCAAGTTAAAATTTTCATTTGTCAGCAAGTGATTAATCAGACTTCGACCAGAGGTCGGTTGAGAGACTCGTCGAACCAATCCATAGACCGTGTAACCCTTGTCCAACAACAGTTCTGCTAGGTAGGAACCGTCTTGACCGGTGATTCCTGTGACCATGGCTGTCTTTCCGCTCATGACTTGCCGTAGGCTCTTCCCTTTTTGAATCGGTCGCGCGTTCGTATGGTGAAATCGTGGCTCAAATCAACCCGGTGAGGGAGGATTTGAAGGGGAGTCGCCGGCTGTACGGGTCAATGGCTGAAACCAAAGGCAAAGCAGGCGGCGAGAAGCGCGTCCTCATTGTTCGCGGTTCATTCGCTTCACTGGGAGGGGCTGAGCGCGAACTGCTTCAACTGATTCGTGCAACCTCTCAGCGCTGGAATGTCAGTTTGGCAAGTCTTGATTTAACCAAAGATGCGCAAGATTTACTCGATGATGCAAATGTACGGCTCCTTTTACCTGCAACTGCAATGAAGTGGCCTTCAGGAGCAGTTGCTGAAATTATGGCAAAAGCAAGCACGTCTGCACAAAAAATGTGGCAAAGCATCAGCATTCCTTGGGATGAGTTTGATGCTGTTCACATGTCGGTTTGCCGAGGTACGCTCGAACTGCTACCACTCATCCCCGCTCATCTCCCTGTCCATTACCACTGCCTTGAACCGCCAAGGTGGTTGTATGAAGATGTGCTTCATCGACGCATTGATGGTACGCCAAAGCGGCCACTGTGGCTAACAAAAATACTCTTCACACGCCAGAGAAGACGAGATAGAGCTTTGGTTCAACGCCTTCTCCAGCGCCCAAATGCTTCCATTTCAGGAAACTCAATGTGGATTCAAAAACGCTTGAATGCAGTCTATGGAATAGCAAGTGATGAATCCAAAGAAAACGGTCAACCTCCAAAACGCGATTCAAAGGCAAGGCCGCTTGAAGCAACCCACGTTATGCACGTTATCGACTGGCAACTTTGGCCCGAAAAGCCGCCGAAAAGTGAAGCAAAATCTCTCAAAGAACTCGAGGGTATTCCTGAGCACTATGTGGTTACCGTCGGTCGTATTTCTCATGTCAAGGGTACGTGGGAAACATTACAATCACTGAAAGATACAGGATTGGCTTTGGTTCAAGTTGGTGGTGGTGAACAGAGCGATAAAGCAGCACTTTTAGCTGAAGGAGAACGGATCGGTGTTGAAGTTGTGTGCATGCCTCGCTTGTCTCAGATTCAGTTATGTGGCTTGATTCGAGGAGCACGCGCCATGGTGAGTCATGCCCACCATGAACCGTTTGGGCTCACACCCATCGAAGCAATGGCGATTGGCGTTCCGGCATTGATGGTCGATGAAGGCGGATTTGCATGCACAATGTCTCCGGTTGATTCTGGACTCTTGTTGCCTCGTGACGACTTGGGAGCATGGAAAGCAGCCTACTTAGACGCCAAAGACCCCGTCCTGCGAAAGGCTTGGGCAGAGGCAGGACGGCCTTATGTCGAGAAGCATTTCACCTTAGAAGTTCAAATCGCTGCTCTCGAGCGAATGATGAACTTTTGAGATTTATTAAGTGTTGAATGCTTCCTCTCTCATGGAAGAAGAATCATTGATGAAAAAGGTGCTCCTTGTTGGCACAGGCGGCATTGGGACGACATTTGTTGACCTGCTTGTACCGGCATTGGAGCGCATAGCCTTAGATACCGAAATTACTTTGATGGATGGTGACGTTGTTGAAGCATCAAACCTTGGACATCAGCGCTTTACTCAAGAACAGATCGGCATGTACAAAGTTTCCGCTTTGTCAAGCCGTCATACTGAGAGAGGAGGACACGTTAAACTCATTCCAATTACCGAAAATTTGAGGACTGCAGAACAACTCCTTGGATATGATTTGGTCGTGGTTTGCGTTGATAGGCCAGAACCTCGAAGATTGGTTCATGCGCTTGATGTGCCTTGGATTGATTTGCGATGTTCAGGTGATGGTTGGATGATTCTTTCTTCCGATTCCGATAGAGAATTAGTGGAACAAATGACACCAGATCATCAGCCCATGAGTTGCCAAGTCGAGGGGGCTTTGGATGCAGGTAATCTTGAGTTCGGTTTTTCCGTTGCTGGAACGTTTGGTGCGCAATGGCTCGTTCAGAATCTACGAGGTAGAAGTGGCCCTGTTCAGTCCATGGGCAGTTTGACCTATGGAGGCTTTGAATTTCCGAAACAGCAGAAGAAGACTGCGGAGGTGAAGGCATGATTTTCATCCCTGCTCTAGAGCAACTGGATGTGACCCAAGAGGTTTGGGACCACGTCACTGAAATGGCAAAGCAACGTCAAATCGATGATGAAGTTCTTCTTGATGTTCAACACCGTGCCTCTCAACTCGGAAGGTGGGACGTGGTCTATGCAATCTCTTACCTTGCTGGGCTTGAGACTTCAGTGCTCATCGATGCCGAGAATGTTATTTCGATAGATTGGGGCACTTCAGGGCAAGTTCAGCTCTCACCACCTGTTGGTTGTATCGCTCCATTCAAACTCTGGGTTCATACCCATCCTGGATTTTCTGCTTATTGGTCTGGGACCGATACACACAGTTTGTCTATCGGTTTAGGAATCGTTGAGAAAGCAATGGTACTCGGTTCTCCCGGAGTCAAATGCACGCACAATGCAACCATGCTTCCCGTCTCTTCCAGTTCTCGTCGAATCTCGGAAACAGGGCCACTAAGCGAATGGTCAGAAGAAGAAGTCATCCAGTGGGAAGATTGGTATGGCACCCATTTCAATTCTGAAGAGGTGATGCAATGAGCGGTGTTCGTAAACCAAAAGATGACGCTAAAAAGCTTCGCGCACGTATTGCTATCGCCCAAGGAAAAGGTCGTACTTTAGCAGATTTCATCGAAGACACTCTCAAAGAAAAGCCTGATGAAGAGTTTGTTGAGGCTGTACGGAATCGAATTGAACTTGCCCATGGGCAAGAAGAAACAATTGACATTGTCGCACTCATCAAAGAGATGTCCGAGATTCAAAACCAATGGGCGTAATCACGCATTGGTATACGTTGGTCTTCGACCTTCAATCAGTGCCGACAAACCTTCGAGCGAATCTGCAGTTGAAAATATCTCAGTGAGACCATCAAGCTCTAATTGCAGTCCTTGTGAAAGGTCTGTATGAGCACTTTCATCAATCAAGCCACTGGCCATTTTCAAGGCATGAGGTGCCGTTCGAGAAAGAGATTTGAGTTGACGACCGACATTCCTGTCTTCAGCATCAAAGCCTTCCGGACACTTTCCTGCCATCAAATCCGACATATTCCCATCTGCGAAGAAGGAACGTGCAAAAGTGGCGACTGCACTGTCTGCTCGTGCTGGTTGACCCGGATATTTATTGTCGGGTTTACCGCTCTTTGCAAGTTGCGAAACACAGGTATTGACACCAGAGACTTCGACCAGATGAGTCAGTAATCCAAGATCGGCAGCAGTGGAGGCATCCATGAAATTGCCAGCCAAAACTGCCCACCGTGCTGCGGGAATACCACTTATTCGAGCTGGACGTTGAGAGCCACCGAGTCCTGGGTAAATACCAATCGAAGTTTCAGGGAATCGGAATTGTGTTCTGCGAGTTCCAACGCGATAATCACACGCCAGTGCCAATTCAAGACCACCACCAAGTGCAAGTCCGGTCGTCAAAGCAACAGTGGTTTTCTTTGACGATTCAAGTTTGTCGAGCACGATGTGCCCGTTTGCTGTAAATTCAACAATATCCGGTATTGCATCTGCACGTATTTTATCGACAAAGAATTTGACATCAGCACCTGCAACAAAGGCCTTCCCTGCACCGTCTAACACAATCGTGTGAACGGAATCATTGGCGTTGACTTTATCCAACGCAACACCAAGTTGAGAAATCACTGTTTCATTAAGCGCATTCATTGCTTCAGGACGGTTGATGGTAATCGTAGCGATGCCATCTTCAATGGATGTATCAACAGTTGAGAAAGACCAATCTTCATTCCCTTGTTCGATAAAGAAATCAGGAACATTCCATGCACGAGAAGGGTCTGATTCTGCAGCCAAATCAGCATAGGATTGGGCCATTTGACACGAGGCTTCAACGCCCACTTTATTCATCAATTCAAAAGGACCACGAGCCCATCGAAGTCCAACTTTCGCCCCTCGATCGACATCTTCCATCGAACAAACACCTTCATCGACAATTTGAGCAGCGACACCAAAGACAACACCATACAAGCGTTCCGAAATGGTAACGTATTGCTCATCAGAATAGGATTCTTCACCTTCAATGCTCCATTGTTCATTGGCATCGATCAAATCTCGGAGGTTTTGTGCTCCATTGTAGCGAGGAGTATGCAACTGTTCAGACAAATAATCGGTCGAATGAAGAGCAATCGGTGGGCCGGTAAGATTCATCAAACCAAACGGTCCAAGTCCGATACGGAATGCTTTGCAAGCCGCTGCATCAATTTGAGCAGCCGTAGCAACGCCTTCTTCCAAAAGAAGGCAAGCCTCATTCAACCAAGGTACGAAGAACCGATTGACGACAAAACCAGGCCGGTCCGCACAAACGATGACGACTTTCCCGAGCATTTTGCAGTATTGAACGACCTTTTCAACCGTTTCTGGACTGGAAGACTTCGCTGGAATTACTTCGACAAGTCTGTTTTTCGCCGGATGATAAAAGAAATGCAAACCAACAAAACGGTCAGCTCGACCAGTCGCTTCTGCCAGTGCATTGACCGAGAGCGAAGACGTGTTTGATGCGAGAATTGTATCAGGTCCGCATGCCTTGTCAAGTGTGTTGAAAACTGCAGTTTTTATGTCAAAATCTTCAAACACCGCTTCGATGACTAAATCGGTATCTGTTGCCGTATTTTCAACGCCAACAACACCGGTAATTCGCCCTTGAATCGCCTCGACTTGTGCAGGTGAAAAGATGCGTCGCTCGACTGCTTCAGAAAGGAAATCTCGAATAATACCTTGGCCACGATCCACCCATTGTTGTTCTCGGTCAACCATTTGAACATCAAATTCTTCTTGAGCGGTTTTTTGAGCAATACCAGAGCCCATGTTTCCTGCACCGACTATGGCTACGCGTTGAATAGGTTGCATAAACCGTCCAACAAAACTCGACTCAAGAACACTGCGGAGTGAAGTTCTCGCTCATCGGTACGCATGGAAAGACATTCGGCCCTGATTAATCGTTTGTCGGAAAGGACCACGCCCAGTGAACATTCCTTTGATTGAAGAGAACAATCGAACGGGGAGTGAATAACGAATCCACGGGTTCTTTGGATAGACGACTTCAACTCTTGAGAAGCCCAAATCCTTGAGCATACCTTTCATTGCACCTACGTTTGGAGCCCAGTAATTGGTATCATCACTGTTGAAGGAATCACCAGGATAATACACCATCGAAGGCTTCCAGCGGTGCAAATCGTCAACAGCAGTTTCGATAATGAGCAATTCTTTGCAGACACTTGCTGCAACACGAAGACCAGCCATTGGGTCTTGTAAATGATACAAAACACCGAGGAACATGACGACATCAAACTCACCCACATTGTCAGGAGACACGTCCATTGCATCGATGTCGAGTGATTCGACCTTTGAGTTCAACGCTTTGTGAGCGAAGTTAAAACCGTCTTTCGTGCCCCATCCTGGGCCACTCCAACAAAAGTGATCGGTTGCTAGAACTCTCTTAGCACCTGCTTTTTCTGCTTGGAATGAGAAAAAACCATCCCAAGAACCAATGTCAAGAACCGTTTTTCCAGTTAGGTCTTTTGGAAGACATATCTGTTCGAGTTTCGCCATCGAGGCATCCAAACCTGGAGTAACTACACCGTCATTGAGCGGAATAGAATGAAACCATTTGATTGAATCCATACTTTGAGGTGATGTCTCATCGGCCATGCTCGACGACGCTCTGCTTCTACATATGAGCATATTGATTACAAAGAATCGTAAACTTCTGCCATTCGTTGACAAAATCGACTTTGGTCGAATCGGGATGCAAATTCGATCAGTCCAGAACGAGGCTTTGGCCACACATGGTGTTCATCGTTTTTACTGCGACTCTGCCAGTTTGAATAGACAGAGAGAAGCGCTTCATTCCAAGCCTCTTTGTCGTCAGCCTGGAGGCATGTTTCATCGGGCATTAATTCGTTATGTGAGGGGAGATTTGAGCACAAAACTGGCGTTCCACTGGCCATTGCTTCCAATGGAGGGTAACCAAAACCTTCACTTGCACTTGGAAACAATAAGGCCTCACTTGCATGACGCATTTCCATCAGAGCCTCACTGGAAAGTTCTCCACCATGGGAAACCCAATTGGTGACACCATATTTTTCAGCAAGTTGAGATGCAGATGGGCCGCCGTAAGGACACGATTCATTTCCAACATGGTGGACCGTGATATCTTGTTTGATTCCAGCATCCAAAGAACCGAGGAGTTGGCAGATAAATTTGAGTCGCTTTCGAGGAGCATGACTCCCAACTATGAGCAAATGACACCCTTTGGATAATCCGGATGCAGGTGCTGAGAGAACGGTGTTTGCTTGAGTTTGAGGAATGAAGGATTGAACATCCAATCCAAGAGGAACACAGACCGATTTGACATTGGGAAAATGTGCCTCACAGGCAGATAAGGTCGCTTTTGAGTCACACACCAAAAGATCAGCCCGAGCAAGACCTGCTCGCAGTTTTACGAGGTCTCTCCGGCGATACCATCGAGGGTTTTGTTCTCCAACCTCAATGGATTCATCGCCGACTTTGATGACTTCAGGAAAGAAATGAAACAGGTCATGAACAGTAACGACAACTGGAATTGAACACTGTTCTGGAATAAGATGAGCTTGTTCTTGGTCTGTGATGTGTAAAACACTGAAGTTGTGCTGTTTTTTAAGAAGTTTAGCGACGCGTTTTGGGTGAGCATACCAACGTTTGAATATGCGAGAAAAGGGATTCATTCTTCGTTTAACAGGATACTCGCACGATGTAGAACTCGTCCATCCTTGAATCTCCGCTTGTGCAAGAGAAGTCGAGAGGTTGTGATGTGCTCCACCAATTCCCGTATTGACACCCAGAGCGCCGCCTCGTACGAGCAACACCTGTTTGGCCATACTCACCCGTAACGGTGAGACTTCTTGAAAGGTGAGATGAATCCGTGTAGATTGGATGTCCTTTCCAAAAAATTGAATCAGTGTTAAAATGGAATTAAGTAGTTGAGCAGTCAGCGTTCAAATAAGGAGAATTACGATGTCGATTCCACCACTCAAAGTTCCGCGTGAAGAGTATAATATGGTTCGATCTTCAATTGAATCCGCAATCAAAATAGGTGGCGATATCCGAGGAGTTTTAGGTTCACAGCAAGAGTTGAACCCGATGAATAATTTACATAATGAAGTCTGTCGAGCAGGTGAAGCATTGAGTGTTTTTGGCTCACGATGGACAATTGAAATTCTTTCTGCCCTCTATATCTCAGGACCTCGAAGATTTAACCAAATGAAAAATTTACTTGAAGGAATTTCTTCTCGTACACTTTCAGACAAATTACGCTATTTGGCTGACGAAGGGCTTGTTTCACGTCAAGTTTCCGACGGACCACCGATTCGAGTAACCTATCTCCTTACCGAACATGGACGTACATGTGGCCGCCTCCTTTCACCACTTGTAGCCCATTTGAAAATTCATTTAGGTTCCGTTGAAGCGCACGATTGATTCTTTGAATCTTCGACGCACGCAAGGGATGGATTAAGAAAGGAGAAAGCCAAGCCCTCCTCATGCCTCTTCTTGCACAATGGGTCCGTCAACGACCATGGTTGTCAGCGGGACTCGCTGGTGCGGCAGGAGGCGTTGTTGGGATTGCAAGCGGAGTTGCAGCTGCAGCTTCTGCGGTCGGTGCAATTGCTATAGGCGGTGTATCTACGAAAGCAAGGTCGTATGAGCATCCATTACGAAAAAGAATTCTTCTAACGCTCGAACATCATCCAGGATTATGCTATCGAGAGTTACAAACAACGCTCAATGCCGCGAATGGAACGCTTCGCCACCACCTTGATGTGCTCCAAAGCCGCAGAAGTGTAACGGTCTTACCTGTCAATGGTCGTACCTGCTATTTTGCTGGCGCTCCGAGCCAAGTTGAAATCCTTCGAGGAATTGCTGTTGATGAACAACGCGCTGCCTCAGCCTTACCGATTGGCCTATCTCTGGTTCAAAAATTGATTATTGAAGACATCAAAAAAGAAGGCGTACCTCGTTCACAAGCCGCACTGGCCCGACGTATTGGCCGTTCACGCGCAACGGTCCATTCTGCGGTGAAGGTGCTGCGCAGAAGGGGGATACTTCGTGAAGACCGTATCGAAATGATGCCTCATATCGACATGGATATCGAATGGCATGGAACCAAAGGTATCGATTATGATTGGCAAGATGACCGAAGATAGACTCTCTATTTTTCGGCTCTTGAGAGACAAATAAAACATAGTCTTCAAAGACCCTCGTCCAAAACGACGACTGAGTATCATGTTTAGTGTTCGATTAACTGAGGTCGCCTTACCAACAAGTGAGCGTGAAATCGACAATCTTGTTGGGTGGTTCATCGATACCTTGAGCCTGGTTCGTAAGAGAGGGGAAGCGACTGCAGATCAAGGTACAGCGGGCCCTGTTCATCGGCTATTGAGGGATTACTTGTTCGCACAACCCGAGGTCAGTTGGGATGCGCAGATGTTAGCGGATGAATTAGCACTCACGCCCGCTTCCTTGAATCACCACCTGACTCGACTGGTTGAAGCAGGAATCATCGGTTTCTCCAATGAAGGAAAAGGATGGAGAAGATATTTTTTGCGAGGAGGCTCACTTGAGAATGCAATTGAATTTTTCAGTTTACAGTGTGAAACCATTGTCAAGCAGCGTATGGCTTTACTGGAATCACTGTGGAATCGTGAAAATCCGAACCTTGGAACGGAACCAGTTCCAAGCGAAAAGCCCGTACTCTGCATTGGAATAGTTGACCACAGGCCTTTACTTCCTGAAAGTAAAGAAAATCTCCTCTCGCAGTGGATGGGAGACTTTGGATTACTCGGAGAAAGGCCGGGCAAGGAAGCACATGCTGAATCCATTTCAGTGCAATTGTTTCAATTACTCTTGAACAGAGACTTACCACTCTCATTGGATGAAGCCAGTGAACTACTCAATGAGCAAAAACCACGCATAGGCAGGATTTTGGAGCGTTTTCGTAGTACCGGTATGGTTCACAGGGTTCCGCGAATAGATCGTCTCAATGTAGCTCTCTGGAGTGCAATGACCGCACAGCATCAACGACGAGGTGAAGATTGGATGCTGAAAAAGGGTGGGTTTCAAAGAATACTCAATACAAAACAACAATCCTCACTACTCTCAAGCTTGAAAAAAGGTAAATTAAAAGTCGAAGATGTTGAAAAATCAATACAAGGAGTTTCAATCGATGAACAGATGCTTTTGCTCAATCTCCTCGGAGGACGACTTCCTTTGGGTCATAGGATGGCAGGCTATAGCCCCGAGGAAGTTCACAGGGAAATTGCTGTGCGAATTGACAGAACCCTTCGAAGGATGCGCCGAGTTGCCCAACTTCTTGAGCAAGCAATGGTTTCCTAAGAGACGATGACTTTCAAGAAACAGCCAACCCTTGAAAAACAAGGATTCTGAGGACTTGTTGATGAGCGAACATATCGGGGCAAAACCCGGGGCGTGGGAAGGTGAGTCTCGACCCCTCTTTCTCGCCCCAATGGCTGGAGTTTCTGACCTGCCATTTCGATTGCTTGCCAAAGATTGCGGTGCCGATGTCACCATCACTGAATTTACCAACAGCACCGCACTCACGCGTGAAGCCGCTATGTCTTGGAGAAAGATGGAATCTCATGCTACAGAAATCCCCTTCATACCCCAAATCTTTGGAGGGGATGCGGGAGATATGGCGACTGCTGCTGAAATGTTGGCTCCGAGTGCGGATATTATCGATTTGAATTTTGGTTGTCCTGCTCCAAAAGTTACCAAAATCTGTGCAGGGGCTGCTTTAATGGGCGAACCGGACAATCTCGTGTCGATGGTTGATGGAATTATTCAACGGGTCGATATTCCGGTGACTGCAAAAATGCGATTGGGTACTGGTCAAGGTGACAATAATGCTCTTGACATCTGCCAAGAGCTTGAAAAAATCGGCACTTCCCGGCTCTGTGTTCATGGTCGCACTCTTCGCCAGCGGTATTCAGGAGAAGCAGATTGGAATTCCATACGCCGTATCGTTGACGGTGTAGAGGTGCCTGTAATTGCGAATGGAGATGTTGTCGATACAAAAAGCGCTCAACTATGCTTGGAAACTACAGGTGCTGCCGGCCTTATGATCGGTCGTGGCGCAATTGGTCGTCCAGCAATATTTGGAGAAATCAAAGTAGGATTAGGATGGATGGATGAAGAGGATTTACCTTGGATAAAAGAGATGGGTGAAGATTGGTATCAACGTTCAGAAATAGGTCGCGCTTTTGCGACTCGAAAATGGTGCTGGGACAAATACATCGAATATTCTCACCTCACAATGGGTCTTCAACCGCGCTGGATGCAACGTCATGCAGTAGCCTTCACCAAAGGCCTACCAGGTGCAAAGAAGATTCGACATATGATGCACGGTGCTCCGACTCCAGAAGACTTTGCCAACGGCATTTCTGACTATCTTTCAGCAAATACATCCGAATGATACGGCTCAAATCAGTTCAAATGGCGAGTTTGCAAGCCTCTTCGCTGCCTCTGCACCATTGATACAAGCCAGATAATCTCCATTTGGGATTTGTTGAGGCGATTCTTGCTTCATCATCCGGCCGTTTAAATCTATAATTTGATATCCTGATTCAAACAGTATATCGAACACCTCTTGAGAGGTTCGTTGAATGGATTGAAGAAGGGTTTCTTGTAATTCAAACAGAATGTAATCAATTTTTTTCTCTTTCAAAAGCAAGGATGCTCCAGAGAGAACATCTGATTCAAATCCTTCAACATCAATTTTGAGAAAATGAATACGATTGAGATTGAGTTCCTCGAAGACCGTATCCATGGTTCGAACATCGACCAGAATCTTATCGACGGTTGGGCTGTTATCGACATCGCCGAGTGAATGGTGCCCGTGAAAACCTTTGACATGCAATTGCATTTGGGTTTCTTCTCTGCCGAGCGCATATTGGTGAAGTGTGATGTTTGGGCTGTTTCTCAATTTCATTTGAGATTGAAGAGTGGACACATTTTCCGGATGCGGTTCGAAAGCGTAAACATGGCGGCTTCGTTCAGCAAACCAGTGGCTAACAACACCCATATTCGCCCCAACATCAAAAACAATACTCTCTTCATCAATCAAAGGTTGAATACGGTCAAGCCAAGGTACAGCGTCACATGCCTTGCCAGAGTTTAAACTCCAATCAAGACGTTCGCCGTAACTTAAAACTCGCATAAGGCCGCGCTCTTGGTCGTGAACAAAAAGTTCCAAATCACTGCTTGCTATTTTTCGGTCAAGCATGGGATAAAAAACAAAACGATTGAACAATCGACCCGGGGTTCGAAGAGCATAAAGAAAAGCTCGAACGGGGAAACTTCGCTTGTTTTTAATTGCTGACAGATTGAATCCCCCTTAGAGAATGGCAAAGCCTACTTGTTTATCAGTTGCATCAACAAAAGCGTTGAGGTATATGGAAAGACCACAATTTCAGAAAAATTTCAGAAAGTAGATTGCCATTCTTCCAAATCTTGAGAAGCAGCCCAATCTTCATCGGTCATTTTCCCACGGACCTTGAGAACTTCACGGGCCAAAAGCCAGTAAACCAAAGCGAGAGAACGGCGACCTTTGTTGTTCGCTGGAAGAGCGATATCGACGTTACGAAGATTGTTGTTTGCATCAACAATTCCGACGATTGGCAAACCAGAGTTGACTGCTTCACGTAGGGCTTGTTGGTCGGCAGCAGGATCGGTGACAAACAGGACATCAGGCTCGACGTAAGAACGGAGCACAGGATTGGTAAGGGAACCAGGGATAAATCGACCGACAGCTGCATTTGCACCGATTGCTTCTGAGAAGAGGCGAGCAGGGCGTTGGCCGTATTGACGAGCAGAGACGACCATTATTCGAGAAGGGTCATACTTGTTGAGGAACTCTGCAATCGAGCGAATACGGGAGTCGGTCATGTTGACGTCCAAAAGATACAATCCGTCTTCACGCACACGCTCAATGAAGCGAGCCATATCTGCACTCTTTTGTTGAGTACCAATGTTGACTGCGTTCTCTTCATAGGATTCAAAGGGTAAGAGTAAGTTCATTTCCTCGGACATGGTGATTCCTCAGCAGTCGTCCGACTTGGACTCTATATTAAACCGCTTCGTAGAGAGGCGGAATGATTTTTTCTTGATGCTCATGGTGATTTGAGCGGGCTAGCCATGAAAGAACTCAAAACCTGAAGCGCCTCTGTTGAGGTTACTGGGGTGGGAAACATGGGTCAGGATTCGAGTGAAAATGCCCCACTGAACGCTACTCTTTCAGAAGACGGAACATGGCGTGACGAACAGGGAGTTGCTCTACCAGTCAGTGCAAGCGATTTAGAACGTCATGAATATTGTCCTTTATCTTGGTCATTATCTCGCCAAGGCAATTCTGGCCAAGGCGAGGCAATCGTCGCCGGAATCAAAAGACACTCGCAAATACATGAGAAAATGAAAGATTTTCAATTCATTCAAACGCAGATGCGACGTTCAGTAACAATTTGGACATGGTGGTTTTCAGTGATCATCGCCTTAACCGTTGACGCTATCGCCTTCAATTTCATCGATGAGGTGACAACACCATTGCAAATGGCACGATACCTCGCCATGTGGGGCGTAGCAATGCTCATTGTAGGCTTCATAGCCATCTCTATCCCTTGGCGTTCTTGGATAGGTTTACGAGAAACAATCCCGCGCCAAAAATCTAAATTCTTATCACGTAATAATGATTTCAGCCACTTTTGGGAGCCCAAAGGCTTCATTGGAGGCTGGTTTGAAGCAGGACGGGTTGAAGCAAGTCTACTCTTTGGTTCGATTGTTTTGGGATTACATGCAATCGCACTGGCTGGAGCAGACGATCGAAGTCAAGCAACATTCATTCTTTTCATTACTGCAATGGCATGGACATTGGCGGCTTCATGGCAGCTTCAACGAATGTTGTTATCTGAAAATGCGCTCGAGTCAATGAAAAATGATATCGACTTTGAAACTGAAGATGAAGTGGCTTATTCTGATGGAGATGCTACGTCAGACCTCTTGGTCGACCGAGAACTTGGTCTAAGAGGTAAGCCTGACCAAATTGTCATTGTCGATGGAGAGTTCATTCCGGTCGAACAAAAGACCGGAAAAATACCTGTCAATCCTCACCCTTCACATCGAATGCAATTACTCGCTTATCTCCATCTGGTTGAAAAAAATACCAACAAAAGTTCGCCGTATGGTGTTCTACGTTATGGAGAAAAGAATCTTCATCAAATCCCCTGGAATGACTTTGCAAAGCAAGAACTGAGGGATGCTGTACAAGAAATTCAGCGTCTCATGGTCCAAGGTGGAGCAGTTCGAAACCATGAGCGCCCAGGAAAGTGCAGAAACTGTTCACGGCTTTATGCTTGCAATGACTCGCTTGCTTGACTCAAATACAAGCGTCTTCTAGAGGATATTGAATACACGTTCGCTTAAGCGTGATATCTATCTTCAGAAAATCTTGCAGCGCCCCAGTTGCCGTTCCTGCGCCGCGAGCGGTGATAATTAAGTTCCAGTTTCCAGTTTCAAACCCTGAGATATCAGGGAGTATTTCGTCAGTAATTGGGTCTTGAGAGACACACTCGTCAATAGCCCATGCTGTGTTTCCACTCGGAGTCTGGAGTTCTGCACGAACGTAGCGAGTAAAGTTCTCAAAACAACCAACAGTTTCTGAACCTGTGATTCTCGTGTGCCTCCACATGATTAATTCTGATACTGTTTCATCAATGTAAAAGGTCGTCGAATTTTCATAGACTTCCCAGTCTGTTGGGTTCGTGAAAACTTTCTGGTGTTTGAGAACAATCGTCTCTGATTGAATTTCTGGCTCACCGCGAAGATGTTCCATGCTCTCACGTGCTTGCAGAAGTCCTAAGCATCCAGAAGAACTACTGAGAAGAAAAACCATCACCATGAGGATTGGCATCCACCAACTCTTCTTCATGGACGGGCTAAGTCTCACCCCCATATCAATTCAGTGTTGGACGACACAAGGGTTTGATACCTTCGAGCCTTAGCGATGTTTGTCCGAATGACGTGAAGTGGTTGCCGAGCAAGAGCGATGACGAACCCTATGAAAGCCGACGGACATCATTCAAACTTCGCGCCGCAGGTTCCACATTCTGTTGCATCAACTGCGATCTCTGCACCGCAAGCACCGCATTCTGCCACTTCTGCTTTCGCTTCAGGTTCTGCAGATTTACGTCGAGCACTCCGACGACGGGCGGGTTTCGATTTACCAGGTGATAATTCGTCAATAATGGCAACAGGTTTGTCATCGTCTTTTACCGAGAAGTCCGAAGTCGCCTCAGAGACTTCGTTTCCAGCAAATGCAGAATCGGTGAGTTGCATACCAACATTGACCTTATCGCCAGGCATAATTCCTTCTTCGCCTGTAATTTCAAACAATCTTCCACGGATATCAGCATCGCTGGCAGAGAGGTCTTTACCATCGTCTTTGTGAGCGATAATTTCTCCTTTCGATGCGAGAATGGCGTCGATATCATTCGATTCCTTACCGAGGTCCTTCATGCTCTTGAGGGTCGTAGTGACCGTGTTTTGATAGGCTTCAAGTTCTTCTTCAGTCATGTCTTCTCGCAACAATTCATCAGCATTTCTGCGATCATATGCTGCTTCGACTTCAGCCTCGGCACTCTCGATGTTCTCATCCCATTCATCTTCCAGTTGGTCTTCATCATAACCAAATTCTTGAACCGCTTCAGCGAAGTTCTCAGTTCCGGTAACAATCTCATCTTCATCGATTTCTTCAGGAAGAGCAACGACCTCTTTCTCGACTTTTTCCTTACGTTGACGTTGTTCGAAATATGAGGATACATCTTGTGGTGCACCACAATAAACGCAATTATCAAGCAAATCAGGGATTGATTCACCGCATTCTTCACACTCGTGGAATTGGTTTCGTGCTTTCTTCAAATTGAAAGAACAATGTGGACAACGGTCTTCGTCACCTTCAAGTTCACCATCACAAGCAGGACAGTACTCAAAGATGTCGCGTTCAACTTCTTCTTCTGATTCTCTTGTAAGATAAATTGAAATTGCTAAGATTGCGATTAATATGGCTGAACCTATTCCGATAAGCGTGAAGGTTCCCAACTCGGAGTTTGTTTTCAAATCATCAAGATCTTCTTCACTCATTACCGTACTAAACGTTCGTGTGAATGTATTCGAAATGGTCGAATCTGAAGGAATAAGAAGAACCACAGTCGACGGTGCTGATGCATTGAATTGACATTCAAGCGTTACTTTATCTCCAAGATTAAGAACTTCAGCATCCATTGTTGCAAGAATATCGCCAGCTCCATTCACGCAATCATACGTCAAATCTCCAGTTTCAACACTGGTCAAATCAACTTTGAGAGTATAGGACTCGCCCTGCGTCATAGGCAAAACAACTGGAGAGCCATCTGCTCCCGTCACTTCAAGGGTGGAAAGAGCCCAAGACAAGCGTAATTCTGCTTCGACTGAAACCATGCCAGAGGCTACACTGTTGGTTAGGTCTGCATCCCAACTGTTTGCAGAAGCAACCCATTGAGCGTCAAAAGTCGCATCATGAGCACCAATTGCTGTCGTTAATTCAACGGTCCAAGTAAAATCATCACCTGCACCGAGATAGATAATTGGAGATGTTGATTCAATATCCTCCCACGTGTAGTGTAGGCGACCTGTGACTTCAATATCCCCAGTATTAATCATACTTACACTCCATTCAACCGAATCACCAGAGTTCACAGAAGGTGACGAAGCAATAGCATTCAAATCAACAAAAACGTCTGGAACTGCGTATTTTGATAAGGGGGCTGAGATGACGTCATTCGAGGTCGATTCTTGAGTGAAAGCTGCCGTTCCAAAAGGATCAATATGTGCTGAAATGGTATGTATTCCTACAGGCAATGCATCCAATTGCGAAGCGGTAAGAACTTGACTCCATTGGGCTTCTGCATACCCTGTTCCTGTGAGGCTAACGGTGAAGGGCGCAATCGAAATCGCTCCACCCGATGGATTTGCTATCTGCAACTGAAGGGGAACTGCTGACGTTCCTGAACCGTTGGTTTGAGCAATCCTTCCGGAGACCACCCACGGTCCTTGAAGGGCACCTTCTTCGATGGCAACATCTAATTCTCCAACATGGAATACATCCATTCGAGTATCGACGACAAAAGGAACTTCCACCATTTTATTCATCTCTGAAGATTCATGAACTGCATTTTGATAATCGGGCGTGATCATCAATGAATGCGAACCACTTGAAGGTGCAGTAAACGTGGTATTGACCCATTGAGAAGAGCCAGCGGCAATGGGCGGAGTAGCGATATCCAAATCATTGGCACCTGGAAGGTCAATGTGGAGTACACTCGCATCTGCTGGCTCGCTCCCTAAGTTTCTAACCAAGGAAGAAAGATTCACTGTATCGCCTGAATGAATACCTGATGAAGGAGAGAGTTGGGTCTCTGTGACCTTCAAATTTGGTAAACCAGTAACGGTAAACTCAACATAAAATTCTGCTTGATTACCAGAATTACGCGGATATTCAAAGGTAATGTGGACTTCATGGTCGCCTTCAACGAGGCCCTGCCAAACCGTCGAGACTTCAGCAGTAGATTCAGTATCGATGTCTACAGTTGAAGATTCAAGTAATTTGCTTGGCCCAATTCCGTTACGATAGAAAGCATATTCGACATCGGTTGCATACGTACCGCTGTTGTATAACTGAAGGTTGATGGTGACTGAACCACCAGCTTCAGGGTTTGAAGGTTGAAGAGCAACCGTACTCTCTGAGGCTTGAATTGAACCACTCTGCTCAGCGGAATTTGTCATCGGTACCATCGCGATACAGAGGAGAAGAATCACAATTGTCGGCTTCCACGCGCTCGCCATGTAGGTAATCGACACCTTGTAAAGCACTTGAACCCATCTCTGCATGTCATGAATTATTGGCCTCAAGACGATGTTTTTCCCAATTCCAAAGCAACATCTTCTCGGGAATCGAAACGGGTTTTTTCTCACAAATAGTCAACAAAAAGATAGAGATGAAGGGGAGCATTCAAGGATAACCGCACCCGTCATGAGTTCATGGGCAAGAGGTGGTCGAGTTTTCTTCTCGTCGTTCTTCTGCTCGGATTGAGTTCTTCGCCACTGGTAGAACGCCCGTTGGAAGATATCGAACGAGTCGCATATAGCTCATCGAACTTGACACTTTCATTCACAAATGGGCCGAGTTCAAATGAAGATATTACTGGCCTTCACAGCCTGACTTTTGGCATGACTGGGGATGCAAATGTCTCATCATTGCTTCTTGAGATTTCAAGTGATGGAAATGCTTGGACTACGGTAAAAAATATTACATCTGCTCCTTGGCTAACGTATTTCGATTCTACTGCTTACAGTAACGACTCCTACACGCTTCGAGCAACCGCATGGGATGACGATGTGAACGAAGCGGTTGTTGCCTCTTCCGGAACCTTCAACATCGTAAACCAAGTGCCAGTCATTACCATTTTTACTGCACTGAATGCAGCGGTTGGTTCGGGAAGTTCTGCCAGCGACAGAGCATGGTTTGACATTGAGACAGACGGAACATTGGCTTACCGATGGGGTGCGAGTGATGACGACATCAGTCATGCTTCAATCACCAATGTACCCGGTCCAGGAGCACCATCCAATGACGGCCCGAGCAGTCTTTCTTACGGCTGGGATTGGAGCAGTGGTGCAATGTCTGAGGGCACGTGGAATTCTCGAATCACGGTGTATGATGATTCAAGTCTCTCAGCATCACAGACACTTTTCATCGGAATCGATCGCACCGGCCCTACGCTTTCGAGCGTTACTGTTGGCGATGGCTCCACATGGCAAAAATCATCTCAGGTGACCTTGAGCGGTCTCATCAATAATGCTGATGACGGCCAAGGAAGTGGTGTTTCGACCGCTGAATATACCCTTGATGGAACAGTGTGGAGTTCGACCTCTGCAGATTCTTTAACACTCAATCTCGCTGAAGGAATCCACACACTGTCATTTCGTTCAGTCGACCGAGTAGGGAATACTGGCGCAACCATACAGGTGACTGTCCAAGTCGATGAAACAATTCCAGAAGCGATTGGTTGGACTGTTGATGAATTAACAACCAGTCGTTTACTGCCTGCAAATGTAAGTTTTAGTGCCATTGATGATGGTTCTGGAATCGATACCGCAAATTCCTATATCCAATTTGGTTTTGATTCCAATGGTGTTGGTGAATCTCCAGACCTTTCATCAAATTGGATGCAAGTAGGGTCTTCAGGATTGTCCGGCAGTGTTGGATTAGCAAGTTGGGCTACGAAATCCCGTCAATATTTGATGTTTAGAGCAGTTGTAGTCGACAATGCTGGAAATGAATATACTTCCAGTCCAAGTTCCTATCAAATCCTTCCAGGACTTGACCTTTATTGGAATGCAACCCAAACGAATCTCGACCGCTTGATTGTTCGACCTGGTGAAGCTTCTGGCACAGTCACGATTACCAGTCTATTAGAAGCAAACCAGAATTATGGCGGTAGTGTTGTTGTTCGATTAGAATCAGCCCCAGCAGACCGAACATCATCAGTCAGTTGGACGGTTATGGAATCCCGAACATTAGATTCGGGTGCTCTGTCTGATGCCCAAGAAGAGTTGATTTGGAATTATACCGTGCCCCAAACTGGACAATTTGATTTACGATTGGTTATCGATTATGTCAATGTCATCGATGAATACGATGAAGGAAATAATTTCAACCACATGGTCGTAACGGGTGCAGGAATCGGTTCTCCGGGATTAGTACCTTCATTTGCACCCTCAATTGTCCTCATCTTGTTGACTGGTTTTGCACTTGCTCTACTTCAACGCAGAACAAGAGATTGAAAAGAGGCCGGCCACAGGAATGGCCATGCGCCAACCGCTACCCCGAGTACCTATGAACCGAATTGCGGTTCTCATTGGTGCGAAAGGTGCGACTGCAAAATCATTGAGATTTGCTTCTGGGTGTAAAGAATTCAACATTGATTCTGAAACTGGAGATGTGGAAGTTGTCTGGGGAGAACCAGGAACTTACGACCCCGTGAAAGCGATGAAATTACCTGATGTGATTAAGGCAATCGGGCGAGGGATGGCACCAAAATCTGCTATTCAGTTGCTCGATGATCATAATTTCTTTGAATTGGTTGACATTCGTAAATTCGTTGGAAAGAGGTCGAATCAGCAGCGCCGTATTCGAGGACGAATTATTGGAAGCGACGGGAAAATTCGTAAACTGATTGAAGGACTGACTGACACACAAATCTCCATCTATAATTCAACAGTCGTTCTGGTAGGTGAGGAAGAAGGTCTAGCAGCAGCTCGACAGGCAGTGGAAATGATTGCCGGTGGTGCTGAGCATGGAACGGTTCTCAATTTCCTCGAGCGTGACCGAAAGCGCTCCCGATTATCAAACCGCCAACTGGAATCTATCGAACTGCGTGATGAAATGGTTGCTCCTCCCGCAGGGTTCGACGAATTGGTACCGGGACTTTCCGACCTTTCCCAGCGACGTTCTCGACGAATGAAGGCATCTCAAGTTGATCCCGAAAATGATGAAGCAGTCGCAGCCATGATGGAACTTGCAGACGATGAAGAAGTCAGTTGGGGAGAAGAATAATTATTCTTCTTCTGAAAAAACAACAGGTTCTACATGGTCGAGATTCATATTAAGAACTTCATACATGGCTTCAGCAAGCGTTATTTCGATTCCATTTTTGACTGCCCATTCAACCAGACGAGTGACATCTCGAACGAGGAATTCTTGGGCTTTTGGATGCGTTTGAATGACGGCTTGTCCTACATCAATCACCACAGGGCCGCCGTTATGCCAGAGAATATTATACGGTGAAAAATCGCCATGAACGAGGTTTGCTTTTTGCCAACATGTTGCTAAGAACTCGAGTAATTCCTCAAAAACGACTTCAGGGTTCTCAATTTCAACTTCACGGAGTTTCGGTGATGCTGAGGTTTCTGTTCCAAGATATTCCATAACCAAGACATTCTTATGGATTCCAAGTGGTTTTGGAACATTCAGACCCCACCGAGCTAATCTGGAAAGATTGCGATGTTCTTTTCGAACCCAAATATCAACAAGATCACGATGTCGGCGGCGTAATCCTCCGAATCGACGGTCACCTTCGATGTATTGAATGAGATTTTTGAAAACTGCATTCGAGGTGTGGAAAATTTTGACTGCTACGGTCTTACCATCGATATCGGTTGCGTGAAAAACGTGCGCTTCTTTGCCTCGAGCAATTGGAAAGTCAAGTGTATCGATGGTTCCGCCTTTCATGAGTTTATACAATGACATCAACGTCATTCGATCAAACACTTGGTCAAACACTCGACGGTCTACCCAGTCGTATGTTCCTGTACCCATAGCACCTTGAATCTTGGATTCAATATCACGAAACATACGCTTGTAGCGGTCTTCTTTCATCCAATTAAAAGCACCTGATTTTGCTTCTAAATTGCTCAAAAAGTGATCTTCTTCTGTCTTGGCAAAATCTTCATCCTTGCCTTGTTCTGAATGCTTGTTTTTGGATGAGTTCCGGTTTTGACGGTGACGCTTACGCTGACGTTTATTGGAACCGAGTTCATCATTCCAATCTTTCTTTTTCGCCATACGCCCACCCAGGGTCATGCATCATACGATTCAACCGAACAATGATTCGAGGTCTTCGTCATCATCATCGCTGTCATCACCCTGTTCTTCATCAGGGTATTCTTCAACAGGAACATGAGGGGTTTCTTCTTCAGCTTCTTCCTCTGCTTCTGCTTCAGCTTCAGAACCAAACAAGTCATCATCATCGTCATCATCATCTGAACCAAACAAATCGTCAACATCTTCGTCGTCAGCGTCTTCAGCAAGCTCTGCTTCAGGTTCAGGCTCATCGACCTCTCCGAAAGTATCTGAAAACTCATCATCGGTGTCATCAGTAGCGGTATTCATGCCAAAGAAATCAAGTTCTTTTGGCAAGACACCCTTGCGGGAAAGATACATTGCTTGTGTTTTGGAATATCGATGTTTGACATCTGCTTTCGAATCTTGAAAATCCCAAGGCCATACAATGATCAGGTCACCATCACGGACCCATTGACGACGACGCATTTTACCAGGGATACGTGCCATGCGAGTCTCACCATCTTCACACAGAACAGTCACTCGACGACCACCAAGAATTTGTTCTGCAAAGGCGAACATTTCGTTGATTTTTCGGTTCGGCATTTTGACTCTGATTTTGCCGCCAGAAGAATCTTCTGGATTCTCAAGACGAGCAAGCTCTTCTATGTCCACTTTTTCTTCATAACGTCGACCCAATCAGCCTCACCTAATCACTCCAACAGTCGACCCTTCTTGAATACAGCACCCTAAAAAATGCCATTAAAGTGGCGCAATAGGGCGTTTAAGCGAGATTGCTCGCTTTACCAATTGTAGTTGAGACTTTGCGCAGCCATCTCACAGATGCGAATCAATGCGTCGCCTGCGAGACCAACAAAGACCGTAGTGAGCACACATGCAAGTATTGCTAGTCGAACTTGCCAACCACTTGGAAGCGGTCCTTCACGTCCTTCTTCGGGTTCATCAAAGAACATCACGACAACGACGCGTAGATAATAGAAGACCGAGATGGCTGAATTGATGACCATGAGGAAAGCAAGCCACCAAACCCAGTGCATATCTGCCAGGACGAAAACGCCACCATCAGCAATTTCAGCACCCATATCGCCAACAGCGATACGGACGATACCCATGATGACCAATAATTTCGAGAGGAAACCAGCCATAGGAGGCACTCCAGCAAGAGAGATCATGAAGATGAACATGGCTACTGCAAGCAGTGGTTCTCGCTTTGCTAAGCCACCGAGTGACGAAAGTCGAGAGGCTCCACCTTCAGACTCAAGAACAGAGAGAACGAGGAAGGCTCCGAGTTTGAAAGCAACGAGAACAACAAGATGGAAAAGAAGTGCTGTCATTACGGCTACTGCAGCCGCACCAGCATCTCCTGAAACCGTTGCATCCCAGTTCCATGCACCAACTGCAGTCAATGCGGCCAACATGTATCCTGCGTGAGCAACTGAAGAATAAGCGAGCATTCGCTTTGGATTATCGCTTCCGAGAGCAGCAAGGTTACCCCACGTCATTGTGATGGCTGCCATTGCACCTAAGCAAGCAAGCCAAACTGCACTTCCATCGCTGGATTCAGGTGCTGCCACAATGAGCAGCATTCGAACCAATCCAAGCATTCCCATTGCTTTACTGGCTGTTGCAAGAACACCCGCAACTGGACTAATAGCGCCTGCATAAGCATCAGGAGCGGCAAAGTGGAACGGTGCTGCACTTACTTTGAATCCAAAACCAACCAAAACAAAACCGATTCCGATGAGCGGTAAAGCAGTGGTTCCAGATTCGGCGAAGGCAACCGAGAGTACGCTGAATTGAAGTGAACCCGCCCATAGATAGAGCATTGAAAGCCCGTATAGACCGACTCCTGATGCGACCGAACCTACGATGAAATACTTCATTCCAGATTCAACGCCGACTTTACTTTCTTTGAGGAAAGCAACAAGAACATAGGTCGAGAAGGATGCTAATTCAAGACCAATGAATAAAACAAACAGGTCTTGAGCGAGTGCAACAACAGACATACCAAGTGCGCATGTCACCATGAGAATGTAGAAATCTGCTTGTCTGCGATTGTTATACAATTCATGTTCAGAGACACGAGCTCCGATTCCCTTGACTTGAAGTCGATTCATGCTTGAAAAGGCTGCTAAGGCTAAAGCTCCGAAGAAAATCATCTCGAAAACTCGACTGAATCCATTCACAAGGAGTAATTCTTTGCCAGACTCAGAAACGATAACAACACGCTCAAGACCTTGACTAAAGGTGTAAACTACATTCAAGAAAGCCCCGCCAAGCGTGAGAGAGGCAATCCAAGCAGGTAGTCTTGGATCACTTGTAATTTTGAAACGTGTGCCTCCTAAAAGCCAAGGAACACGAATCTGAGTGCCTGGAATACGGAATGTGCCTCGTCCCAAATTTGGCACGAGAATCAACAACAAGAGACCAGCAAACAGCATTAATTCAGGGCAAAGTGCACTGATAAAACCGTCACCAAATGCTTCGACTGTGGTTATGTTCGACATATCAGGCACCTCCATTAAAACCGCCAAGGATTGGCAAAATCAAGCCTTCAAAGATTTGTATGGTCCAATCGTGCATCATATCGAGTGCAATCCACGGCATGACACCAAAGAGGATTGTAAAGAAAGCAAGAATAATCATTGCCAACTTCTCTGGGTTTGCAATATCCGGAACAGATTCACCATGCAATGATTCAGGGGGTTGAGTTTCATCGCCACCCTCGAAAATAGTTCGTTGCATCGACCAAAGATAGTAAGCAGCCGTGATGGCTAAAACCAATGCAGGGCCAACCATCCAGAAGACACTCCATCCCTCTGCGACAAGGAAATACCAGAGGGCAATAAGCATCATCAATTCAGCAACGAAACCTGCTAAGAGAGGTAAGCCGAGAGAGGCCATCCAAGCGAACATCATCGAAGTAGCAAGCCATGGCGAATGTTTTGCCATTCCGCGCATGGCACCGATTTCCATGCTGTGGTAATGGTGCTTGAATGCACCACAAACTGCGAACAGCATAGGACTGATAATTCCGTGAGCGAACATCATGAACAATGCTGCTGCCCATCCCATTGGTTGCATGGTGGCAATACCGATGAGGATAACACCCATGTGAGATACGGATGAATAAGCAACCATCTTCTTGAGGTTCGTTTGACCAAGACAAACAACTGCGCCCCATACCAGTGAAACCATTCCAATAGCCATCAAGACAAGTTGGAAATACTGCAGAGCGTGTGGGAAAAGACTGACTGGAAGTCGGAACATTCCGTAAGCACCCATCTTGAGCATGACACCCGCTAAGAGCATAGAACCGCCTGTTGGTGCCTGAACGTGCGCATCAGGAAGCCAAGTGTGGAAAGGAACCGCTGGCAACTTGACAAGGAAACCGAGCATCAACATTGCGAACAATATTTTCTGAATATTAGCACCGAGATACCAGTTACCATTGCTGTTCTCAATCAAGGCATGTTGAGTGATGGTTGGAATGTCAAACGTTCGGCCTGTCATCGAACCTGCATACTGCAGTGGATTGACGGGGTCTTGGAAGAAGTAGAGAGTAATGAGACCCAAGAGCATGACAACCGATGCAGTGAACGTGTAGATGAAGAACTTCTGAGAAGCATACTTTCGGTCTTTTCCACCCCACTTGAGAATCAAGAAGAACATTGGAATCAGTGTCAATTCCCAGAACACATAGAACATGAACAAGTCAAGAGCGACAAAGACGCCGATCAGTGCACCGCCCATGGCCAAGAGAATCGGGAAGTAAACTGCTCCATTCTTCTCGTTCCATGTTGCGATAATAGTCACTGGGAGAAGGAAAGTAGTCAACCAAACCATAGGGAATGAAAGTGCATCAAGGCCAACGGTCCAATGAATTCCAAGTGATTCTATCCAATTGTAGCGGTGAGTGAACTCATAACTGTTGAATGAAATTCCTTCCCACGAAACGTTTCCGAAATATTGGAAGAACATCCCAGTCGTGATGGTAAGAAGGACGAGTGAAAAGACGAGGGTAGCCATTCGAATTGGGGCAGATAACCGCTTTCGCATGGATTCATCAGCATTTGAAACAAAGGCAAGTAAAACGATGCTTGCAACCAACGGGAATCCGACAAGCGGCATTGAAATCCAATCTTGCATTCAGGCCACCCCCCAGATGAACAAGAAGATCGCTAATGTTCCAACCGCAACCATGAGGATGTAATCACGAGCTGAACCTGTCGTCATCGAACGAACAATGGTCGAAAGAGATTGAGAGCCGCTTTCGATTGCTTTAATGGTTCCATCAATGACTTCAGCATCCGCTTCAGCAACTTTGTTTGAGAAGCCTGCAACAACATTGAGCATCGCTTTATCGTAGTATTCATCGATGTAGAGTCGGTTCTCAAGAGCGGTTGCTAAGGTTGATTCTCGAATTGCTGTGTTATCGAAATGGAAGCGCTTGTTGACCCATGCACTGAGTGCAATGACCGGACGCATCCAAGGCTTGGCTTCTTCACCTTCAGCGAGTTTTCCACCATAAAGAGCCATAGCAAGTCCAGGGCCAATAATCGCACCCATGAAGATAGCAATGTATGTCAAGACGAAGAAGAAAGGATCTGAATTTGCAAAGGCGTGTTCCATTTCATAGAGAATACCGTCAAGCAGGTTCTTTTCAGAAAGGAAACTGTATTCTGTATCTGATGCCCAGTGAGTGAAACCCATTCCAGCAAAGATGATTGAAGAGAGCGTGACAAAAGTCAGGATAAACAAGGGCGTCTTAATCCAGATATTGGTTGGGCCAACATGTGCTGCAACCTCGTTGTTCGGCTTACCTGCAAAGGTCTTGAACCACATTCTCGACATGTAAAACCCGGTCATTGCAGCACCGAGAAGAACGCACATAGCAGGGAAAAGGAACCGAGGGTCATCTTGAGCGACTCGCCAAGCGTTGGCTATGATGCCTTCTTTGGACCAGAATCCACCGATAAGTGGCAATCCCATAATAGAAGCCGAACCAACCAACATTGCCGTTGCAGTGATTGGCATCTTTGAGGCAAGACCACCCATGTTCTCCATTGACTGTGCATCGAAATCATCGTCATGATGGTCGTCACCGTGGCCATCGCCATGGTCGTCATGATGATGCAGGTGGTGATGTGCATGATGCACTTCGTGAATCACTGAACCGCTGGCCATGAACAGCATTCCTTTGGCCATGGCGTGATTGAATAGATGGAAGAGCGCAGCACCGAATGCAACAATGACGATGTAATGTGCATCACTGTCATGGTGCCAGTCGAGTGTGTTGGCAAGATACATGGCGCATCCAAGTCCAGTAAAGATGTAAGCGAGTTGACTCATGGTCGAATACGCTAACACTTTCTTCAAATCCATTTGAACAAAGGCGATTGCTGCTGCCATAACTGCAGTGATACCACCGATGGAAGCAATGATGAAGGCGAGGTCGTCCAAATCTCCGTGAAGTGATTCTGCTCCGAAGAATGGGAACATACGGGCGACCAGATACAATCCAGCGTTAACCATTGTTGCTGCGTGAATGAGAGCTGAAACGGGCGTAGGACCTTCCATTGCGTCTGGCAACCAAACGTGAAGTGGGAATTGAGCAGATTTACCAACTGCGCCAATGAACATCAAACCGAGAGCCCATTGAAGCGTTCCAGCGGAATTTGCTGCGACTGCATCGATGTTTTCTGTAGCAAAGACGACTGCATAATCAAGAGAACCAAACAAGTCCCAAAGCATAACCAATCCGATCATCAAGAAGACGTCACCGATACGAGTGGTCAAGAATGCTTTCTTTGCGGCAGATGCTGCACTTGGGCGTTCATAATAGAACCCAATTAACAGATAAGAACAAAGCCCCATTATTTCCCAGAAGATGAAAAGCCAAAGGAACGAATCTGCGAGAACCATTCCAAGCATTCCCGCACAGAACAATACGAACTCTGCATAGAATCGATGATTGCGGTTATCATTAATCGGGTCAGTATTCATGTAACCAATACTGAACATGTTGATGAGTAAACACAAGAAGGATGCAACAAAGAGTAGCATTACGGTGACGTGGTCAACATATATTCCAAAACCAAAAGAGACCGGTTCAGTTGTGCTACCACCATTCCAAATACCGGTGTTTATCCAGGCAATTTGTTCAAAAATCTGGTCAACACCTGAGTTGCCTTTCAAAAATTCAGAGATCAGCAACAATGAGAGGATTAGGCTTGCTCCCATAACAGGCAAAGCAATGAGGCCTCCTTCCTTGAGGGTCTTCTTCCAAAACGGATGCCCATTAAAGACACGACCGAGGAACAAGATGACGGCAAAAGCCATCATTGGTAGGAGAATAATCAACGGTGCATATTGCATCCATTCCGAGTGAACAAGTGGTGCGGATTCTTTACTTGCCATTCAATCACCTCAGTTCTTCAGGACATCCACATCGTCCAAAGATATCGTTTCGTGTTGCCCATAAACGGCAAGGAAAATAGCCAAACCTATCGCAACCTCACTGGCCGCAATTGCAATGGCAAAAAGTGTGTAAACCCATCCGGTTGTATCACCGTGATGAACTGCTGCTGCTGCAAATTGCATGTTCGCAGCATTGAGCATCAATTCAATGCACATAAGGACAATAATAGCGTTCTTTCGAGTGAAAGCACCACCAAGACCGATGACGAACATCAGTGCGGAAAGGCCAGAAACTAACGCCGGATCAATCATTCTTCTTCACCTCCAAATTCCCAAAGAAGGTTTTCCATCCGTTCATCCCGAACGAGATATGCCGCACCAATCATAGCAAGCGACATGAGAACACCGAGAATGAGGAGCGGCAAAATCCAGTCTGACAAAAGTGAATCAGCAAGGCCACTTGTTGTTGGGTACTCCTCGCTGCTGTTTGCCCAAACGCTGTCAGCGCTGAGAACAGAAACAAGAATCATACCGAGTGCAAGCAAACCCATACGGGTGAACAGGGATACGAGTTTCATTCAAAGTCCTCCTCTAAAATTTGACGACGAGTGAGCATGATACCAAACAGCACCACTAAACCGACACTTGCCAGATATACAAGAATTTGAATCGCGGCCAAAAATTCTGCTCCAAGAAGGATGAAAATTCCTGAGACAGCCATGAACGAGAAAATCAGCGAAAGCATCGAGTGCGCTACCCGTTGCGCAAGGACCAAGCCAAGAGCACCAAGGATAGCGATTGTAGCGAATAAAAAGAAAACGCCAGTTTCAGCGATGCTTGCAATATCCATTTCAAGCACCCTCTTCCGCTGCTGCCTTTGCTGCCTTTGCTGCTTTCTTCTCACGCTTGGTGCGTTCTTTGGTCGCACGCTTGGCAAGTTCAGTATCGACTGCTTCTTGATGAAGCGACGGGAGAACACGGGTTCGACTTGCATCAAACCACAACTCTTGTCGAGAGAAACCAGACATTCCGTCGTATTCATTGGTCATGAAGAAGGAGGTGAAGCCACATGCTTCCATGCAAAGTCCGCAGAACATACAGCGTCCCAAGTCTATGCGTCCTGAAACGATTTGGTCATCTGCAACTCGGAGTTCGGATTGCTCCATGACCGCTTCTTCACCGGAATCATTCCAGCGAACTGTCGCCGTGCTACCAGAGAGGTCGAGCACTTCAGCAAAACGCCACTCGTTTGGTGTGTCGCTGTGAGCTGTAACGTGATTGAAATCTTCGAGCGTTGCAGCAACTTCTGGAAGGAGTTGAGCAGCATGACCGCCCACTTCCAGTTCGCCACCCATTCCGCCGTGTTCGCCATCTGCTCCGTCTAAAACGTCAACGCGCAGTTCAGTCGTCATGTGAAGGCAATCATTAGGACAAGCCGTCACGCAGAGTTTACACGCGGTGCATGTCTCCCAAATAACGCCGATTCTTCCGTTGTAATTACCTGGAACAAACAGCCAAGGTTCCATTTCTTCAAGTCGTTCGTAAGGATACTGAACAGTTTGAGGCTTCCAGAGCGTTGGGAACAAATCCGATGTAACTCGGTCAGGTGCAAAAGTTTGAACGCTGATGTCGTTGAATTCAGAAGTTTTCGAAGCGCGCGATTTACTGCCAGCGTCGAGGAATTCTGGATGTTCGGAGTTGTGATAGCCCCAATCCAATTTCTTTCCAAACCACTTTCCAAAGAATGGAAACGTACGGAGTGCAGTAATGAGTGTAATCTTAAACGGATACCAGAACAGGTTTCTGAAATTCGGTTTTGCGTGTGGATGCATTGGCATAATAAATCACCTCAGTCCTTGCCCGGAGTATGCGTTCCCGCGGGCTGTAATGTGTAAACGTGATACATTCTGTCTGGTGCAGCATCTTTGTCTTCATCATTGAGAAGCACATAGAAAACGCCGAGCCAAAGAAGCGTTGTTAGGAGTGGGACGAGCATTGGAATCCCGAATGCATCCCAAGCATTTCCACCTTCAGCAGTATACGACAGGTTTTCTGGCGTGAAAAGATAGAGACGATACAAGACTGAAAGAACGACTTGGACCACTGAAAGTGGTAACAACATTCTCCAGCCGAATTCTAAAATCTGGTCGGTTCGGATTCGGGCAAGAGAAAAGCGGGCCCAAACGAAGACGACCAAGAACACAAGCCATGTTTTCAAGAGAACGACGATTGCACCTGGGATCAAAACGTAGAGTTCTCCGATTACTGGAATTTGGCTAATTGTGCCTTGGAAAGGAAGATGCCATCCTCCAAGGAAGAAATGAGTAAACAAGAAACATGCAGCATAGGTTCGAATATATTCTGCCATAAACAACATTCCGAATCGCATGCCTCCGTATTCGGTCCACCAGCCTTCGACCAATTCGGCTTCAGCCTCGGGCATGTCGAACGGAACGCGCTCGACTTCAGCAATCATGGTCACCAAGAACAAAACGGCGCCCAACGGCATCAAAAACAGATTCCAAGAGCCTGCTGCGTGTTGGAAATGAATACTTTCAATGATGTTGAAGGTGCCTGAAAGAATGGCAACAGAAAGGAGTGTGAGAAGTAGAGGGATTTCATATGCAGTCAGTTGAGCTGCTGAACGAATACCGCCAATCAATGTGTATTTGTTATTGGAAGACCAACCAGCAAAGAAGACACCGATTGGAGCGATGCCGAAAATTGCGATAGCATAGAGAATTGACAAATCAGGATTGGTTGCATAGATTCCACTTGACAGGGGGATGATGCCGAGAATGAGGAGAGTTGAAGAGACGATAAGGAAAGGCGATACTTCGAAAATGAGTTTATCGGCACGACGAGGAACCATGTGTTCCTTGAGTAAAAACTTCATTCCATCAGCGACGTTTTGGAAGAAACCAGGAAGGATTGAATAGCCCATCCATGACCTGTTGTTGACACGATCGACGGTTGCAAACTTCTCATCACGGTTACCGAATCGCTTGTTGAGGAATTTGTTAATCGCACCAACAATGCCTCCGCCGAACGGTAGCATCTTCCACCATTCACCTGCTGTCACGCCGTTTTCCCCGACCCATAGTGAGCGAAGAGCAGTCGTTGCGCCTCGGCGGTCGTTCATTCGGGCAACTGCCTTCCGCTCAATCCACAGAATGGCGAATTGACTGAAAAACAACATGAGGAATACGATGTTAACAACCGCGAAGGTTCCGACTAAAAAGGACAAATCAGAAGCGCTGTCCTCAAGAGGAGTTCCTTCGACTGCAGTCGTAATTAGCGACGAAATGAGGCTGTCTTTACCGAGGAAAAGGCTGCGTAAGTCATAGATGTCATCCATAGCAATCACCTCAACGGTCAGTCTCTCCAATACACGGGTCGAAACTACCCATTATCGCAGGAATATCTGCGATTTTATATCCAATCATTGTTTTTGCA
Organism: Euryarchaeota archaeon TMED99; assembly: GCA_002170315.2. Lineage (GTDB taxonomy): Archaea > Thermoplasmatota > Poseidoniia > Poseidoniales > Poseidoniaceae > MGIIa-L1. The sequence continues at coordinate 5,462 of NHFA02000044.1, read as the reverse complement.
ACATAAGGAATGGTGATGAACATTGGCGAGCGAATCGATACTCGGTAAGGATTCTTACCTCGGCTATCGCCGCCACCTTGTATGTAGAATTGTGATGCACCTCGAGTGCATTCATAGTTACTGAATCCAGTAGCACCTTCTGGCGCTCGGGTCGGCGCCTTGGTCAGAATCATCTCGTCACCATTGGCATAGTTCGTATTCTTACCACCTGGTATTTTGTTGAGGGCGTCAAGAACCATTCGGCACGACTGACGCATTTCTTCCATTCGCACTCGATATCGGTCATAACAATCTGCGCCTTTGACCGAAGTTGGCTTTTCCACAGCAGGCTCCCAATCGACTTCATCGTAAACAGAATAGGGGTGTGCCCAGCGAACGTCATAATTGACTCCAGCAGCCCGAACATTCGGGCCAGATACGCCAGCATCAACCATCGATTCAGCGTTTGCGTATCCAACGCCTTGAAGACGGACGAGCCAGATAGTCGATTCGTCAAGCATCATTTCGTATTCATCTAATCGCTTCTCAAACAACTTGGTCTTGGCGATAACACGATCTGCGAATCCAATCGGCATATCTCGCTTTACTCCACCTATTCGTGGATAATTGTAGTGCATTCGAGAACCACCGAGTTCTTGAAGCAAATCGAGGAACATTTCGCGGTCACGCATGCACCATGTCATGAGCGTTAAGTTTCCAATATCGGGTCCAAAAGCACCGAGCCACATCAAGTGGGAGGCAAGTCGTTGAAGTTCAGCAGAAATCAAACGGATATATTCTGCACGAGCAGGAACATCTGCTTCCAGCAAATCTTCTGCCGCATAAATATAGGAATTTGCCCAAGTCATTGCGCTTACGTAACAAAGACGGTCGCAGTAAGGCGTGATTTGAGTGAAGTCTCGAGCTTCACAAATTTTCTCAACGCCCCGATGGATGTATCCAAGTTCAGCCTCGGTATCGACAACTGTCTCTCCGTCAACTTTGACGCGCAGCGTCCACAATCCGTGCGTCATTGGGTGCTGAGGCCCCATTGTAATCCACATTTGTGCCATGAAAATCCCTCACTTAACGCGGCCCTCGTCCGCAGGTTTACGAATGAATCCTTGTGGATCATCGTACATTTCGTTATAATCGTGATAGCGTATTTTGTGCTGCTTTTGCAGTGGGTGGAAGCCTTCAGGGCTGTCGTTTGGATTCAGTACACGATGCATGTTGTCGTGGCCTTCAAATTTGATTCCGACCAAGTCCCAAGTTTCCTTTTCATTCCAATCTGCTCCGATCCAAATGCTCTGAACAGATGGAACAGTCGGTGAATCGCCTTGAGGCAGTGGCATGAATACTTCAAATTCCATTGGGATGTCAAGGCCAGTGAGGGTTTCAACATCGTGAACAGTGCAGGTGTTCGGCTTTTGATCTTGGACCGGTTGACGTAGGAAATGGTAGGCGACTTCCCAGCCTCTTTCCGGAGTGCCTTCTGGGAAATGTGTTCCTGTAACCATTGAACAATAATTGACTCCAAGGTCATATTTCATCCACTTCGCAAGAGCAATCCAATGCTGTGGAGGGCAAACAATTCTCACAAATGCATACTTTTTTGCATTCGAGTGTCGTTCTACCGTCACTTCAATTCCGCTTCCACCAAATCGGCCATTGACCGCTTCCATACATGCTTCAGCAGCTGTAGAGTTTTGCTCGGGAGTAATTGAACCAACCATCTCAGTCCTCTCCTACAATAACTGGCTTGTCGCTTGCACGCTCAAGGCTAGGGGCGCCGCCAATCCGAATGATTTTTTCACGCAATAATCCAAATCCGTCAATCAGTGCCTCAGGGCGAGGTGGACAACCGGGGATATAGACGTCAACTGGAATTACCGTGTCAACGCCCTCAAGGATATTGTATGATTGGAAGTAAGGGCCGCCAGAAATTGCACATTCGCCCATTGCAATACAGTACTTCGGCTCAGGCATTTGCTCCCATAGGCGAACAACTTTGTCAGCGAATTTCTTTGAAATCGGGCCGTTGATGAGCAAAACATCCGATTGGCGAGGAGAAGAACGGAACAATACTCCAAACCGGTCCCCGTCAAAACGAGGTGTTGCAGCAGCAGCCATCTCAATGGCACAGCACTTAATTCCCAAGTGGAGCGTAAACAGAGATTTACGGCCTGCCCAATTGAAGTAACGTCCAGCAAGAACGCTGAGGAACTTCTTGATGCGGGTTGCTTTGAGTGCCTCGTCGGTAACTCCACCGACCATCTCAACCAAAGCGCGACTGTTGAATGCTGCGAAATTATCTCCTTCTGCCATCATAACCACCTCAAATGTAAATGCGTCCTCGCTTTCGGAATACGTACCATACGCCTAACGACATGATGGCAAAGAAAAGACCAAGCAATAGAAGAGCGCTCTTTGCCTCTTCAACTGCTCCAGCAGAAGCACCTGGGGATGTCGCTTCAGAAGCAACCATCCCTCCAAGGACAAGGAACATGAATGCTACATCGAAAACAAGGAAAATAATGGCATACCAATAATACTGGAAGTGGAATTGTATCATCGCATCTCCAACCGGCTCACTGCCGCACTCAAACGTTGTTAAACGCCGAGGATAGAGACTGTGGTCACGCTCATAGCCTTCGAGTAAATAGGAGCGAGTGATGTGTGGGCGAGCTGGATCGACTCGTGGTCGAACTACCCAAGTTATCACGAAATTTGTCAAGGGCATAATGATTCCAAGAACTGTCAAAAAACCAATTGACAAATACGCACTTGGGACGGATTCGAGACCGGACATAATTTCACCCATGTGCAAAGCATACGCTCGGCAATCTTTCCGACTTGAAGGTCCCCCATAAGTATTCCCAAATCAACCAATAGAAAACGATTGATATTGAGCCGCATAAACAAGGCCACTGCGGAGCATTGAATCTATTTCAAGAGCGACGCTGTCCGGATAAAGTTCGATATGCCAAAGCGAAGATGAAAATCAGGGCAAACGCGGCAATTCCGTTATACATCGTCTGTTCTTGAATTCCAAGACCAAAGAGCCCTGCTGGAACATCTCCGTTAACAGTAAATTCGATGTTTACTCGGTCAACAACTCCAGTTTCGACAGGTTCAGCTGAAAGTGTGAACTTGTATGTGTCTGCAACTTCTGCCCCAACAGGGGTTCGAATAGTTACAACAATCTGGAGAGTTTGACCCACATCCACGTCACAGCTGAATTCAGTAATGTCCATCTCACAAGAGTCTTGTCCGTTTGGCTCTTCCAAAACCACATTCCATCCTCGGAAACTTTCGGAAGTGAAGATAAGAACTTCAGCATCGATGTTTCCAGTATTGGTAATGTTAACTGTAAACTCTTCTTCGACTGAATATTCAACATCGAATTCGGTTACTGTTTGCTCACGGTCAAATTCAAACTCATAGATAATCTGAACGTCCAGAGAAATATCAAAGTGACCAGAACGATTTGCAGCGTTCTTCGTACTCAATACAACGAGTTCAAGGAGGCCACCATCGCCTGTCGATGCGCTTGGATTGACAATGATTTCCAGTTCGAAATACAGTTCAAATGGTCGTGCATCGTATCCACCAGCACAGTGTCCAAGCCCACACATTTGAGTTTCCGCTGCATCCTTCGTTGAACCAATAATCGGCTCACCTGAAGCATCAACGAGGAAGCGACTGTTGTTTTGGTCCCAAATGCCGAAACCGACTGGAACCGAAAATTCGCCCTCGACTGGAAGCCCGCGAAGTGTTATTTCGCGAGTCGCAAGTCCTTCGAGACCTGAAATGTCGAACACTGCTTGGTCCTTTCCATCACCAGTATTTTGAACCCAGAAGCCGTATGTTTGCGTGCCTGATGGTGGAAGAATTGCGTTGCCTGAACGCTGATCAAGGCCGCCGTCAACAAGACGGACATCCATCGAAAATACGCGGTCGGAAAGAATCGCAAGGAAAATGAACTCTCTCTGATTATCTGGTAGACCATCGCCATTTTCATCTCCTGAATTTGAGGAGTCGTCTTTGTTGATAATCCTGACAGTCAGTCGACTGGACGAGAGTTCTTCCTCTCCATCAATACTGACGACCATGAAGACTTGTGTTGAACTCTGCGGAGCAATGGCAATGCCTTGTGATGAAGAAATGATATTCCCCTCGCTGTCTTCACAATAGACACTCCACTCAGGTGAAGCGGTTTGGTCTTGTTCTATACACCGGTAGTTGTCTTGCGTATTCCCAGTGTTTTGAATGGTAATTGGGAACTTCACAAGAGAGCCTGAACGTCCAGTTTGTTCAAGAGCAGTCGCTTGAGCTTCAATCCCATGTATCGCTTTTACAGTAACGGTGAGTGTGACTTCAGCATAGGCAACTCCGCCACCTGCTGGCAAGACTGAAAATGCGATTTCAATTTGCTCAGTAGCCAATGCATTACTTGGGACATTGACGACAACACCGACGTTCTCGCTCTTTTCCGAACCATGCTTTGAGCCGACAGATACAGTGCTTGAATCAAGTTGAACACTCCATCCAGAAGGTGGAGCAGAAGAGGAAATTCGCAGGTTGTCTGGACCGTTTCCTTGGTTCGTAACAGTGAGCGTGGCAGTGCCGTTAAACCCTGGCTCAATATTCGAAAGCATCGAGGTGGAAAGGGAAAGGCTCGCTCCAAAGGATTGGCCAACAATGACTCTCAATTCTTGAGAACATTTGACTGTGTTTCCATCTTTAGCAATGATTTGAATCACAGATTCGTCTCCTGCTGTAACCGAATCATCAGGAGTTACTGTAAGGTCAAATGCTTTGGTCCCATCTCCATCAGAATACGGCAAGATGCCAGAAGACGTTCCATCGTAGTTCACCCAGCCCGAACGACTACCTGCTTTCCCCATTGAAACGGACCAGTCGCTGTTTCCAGTATTCGAAAGAGTAGCGGTCAAACTGGCTTCGTCATCTGGATCAACCGTCATACTGGTTTTTGACAAAACCATCGTGCATTCGTGTAATTCAGGAACTGTCAAATCAAATTCTTCGACATCTGATGCCTCTTGGGAAGGGTCACTGGTAACAGTGCCAGTGATTTCCCAACAGTACTTGTTCGCTTCTTGACCTGCTGGAACTTCGACTGAAACGGTAACTGTTTCAGTTTCATTTTGGTCTAATGTGACTGTGTCTTCATCCAGTTCTACGGTGAGGTCGTCTGCATTTTGACAGCCACTTCCATCAGCTTCGTCTACAGAGAGGGCAATTGTTTCATTTGTCTGTCCGGTATTCTCGACTACGATATCGTATTCGATAACCGATTCTCCAGCCCATTGTTGATTGCGGTCATTTTCATTCGCCATCGAGAGGTCAACTCCGAAAACTGCTGAACCTGAGCCGTCTCCCGCAGTGGTTGTGACTATTTTGGTCTCCGTTGCCGGCTGACCGGCTACTTCTGGAGGCGTGGGTGCTTCAGAGGCTTG
>NHFA02000043.1 GCA_002170315.2 Euryarchaeota archaeon TMED99 | reverse complement strand
CGGTCTTGGAAGTTGTCAGCACGGTTGTGGAGAACATCGACATACAACGAAACCTTCGAGAGGTTACTTGCAGAAATGTCGACCATTGGCATAGTCAAACGTGCACCTTGTCCAGCGCTCATGTAGTATGAGTAAGCATAATCAAGACAGACGTTGTAAGAACCAGCGTATCCTTCAGGAGGCTTGTAGACACCTTGTCCACCGTGGTAGGAGGTGTAGTAGTAGCCCCAGTAGTGGTATGGGTAGTAAGCATAGGAGCCTGATGGGCTAACACCGTCGATGTTTTCCCAGTCAAATCCGAATTGCGGAGGTGCTTGGTAGTAACCTGGGTATCCAGGGTTTGTTCCAGCAACCGCTTGCCAAATACTGTAGAAGTATCCTTCAAACGAAGATGGATAGTTCGGTCCGTAGCTGTATCCATAGCTGTTACAGTTCCAACTTGGAACACCACCGGCTGCGCCTGCGGTGTATGTGGCGTGTGTGCCATCTCCAGATGCTGGGTCTGCAGCGCTGTATGGGTAGTAACCAAGATCAGAGGAACTGCTAATGTTCCAAGCGTTTCCAGCATTATCTTCCAATTCAATGTTGTATCGGTCGGTAATCATGTAGTACTTGCTTGTTGCATAGTTGTATGTTGGGTGAGCGTTTCCGCCACCGTAGATACTGTTCCATCCAACTTGGATGAAGTCGTTTGCCAAGTAAGTTGACAAGTCGATCTTGTAAGTTGTCCATCCAGTGCTTTGGCCGCTGAGGAGTGTGCTGCGGTAAATGGTAGGTAGAGACATACCACCGTAGACATCCACACCAACGACGTTGTCAGTGGATGTGAATCCATCGACTTGAGGAGCACCGTTGTATGCTTGAATTCCAACAGCTGCGTTCTTGACGATAATGTTGTCAATTGAGCCACCTGCTGCTTCAACCCAAAGAGCGGTTCCTGTTTGTCCATTGTTGATAATGGAGGAATCTGCAATGTTGACGGTTCCACCATCAACCTTCACAGTAGCCATTGAGTCGCTGCTTGCGGCTGAGCCATAGATTGCTGCATTGTTCATCATTTGCAATGTTGCACCGTCGCCAACCATGAGAGCAGCGCCAGTCGACGAATCTTGAGCAACATCACGGAGAGTTCCACCATCAAGGATGAGGGAACCACTCACGATGTCAATGTGAAGACCGTATGAACTCGAGAACGCTCGAATTGCACCAACTGCACCAGTGTCTGGTGAAATTGTGACTGCAACTGAACCACCGTTGCTCAATGTGAGAACCGGCGAAGTTGTAGCCGTGCTCTTCACCTTCAAGGATGAACCCTTCAAAATCATCTTACAACCGTCGAGGTTGAGATCTGCAGAGAGGGTCATTGGTGTTCCATCGAACTCAAAGATTGTGTGTCCGGATGCAGTTGTTCCGTTGGTCGGTAGCGTTGCGCCGTTGTTTGGATCGACGTAGTTGTCCATCCAAGCACAGTCCATGCCTGCTTGGTCGAAGTCAACAGGTGCTGGTTCGAGCAAGAGGTCAATACTGCTTCCAATGGTAAATCCTGCAGTAGGATACCAAGAGTCACTGGACATTGTTTCGTTCTGTCCTGCTGGACCGAACGCACGGATGTTGTGGTCTGCGTATGCGTTACCAGATTCGTCACCTGTAATAACCCAAACACTTGCAGAACCTGCGGTATCTGTGATNTGACTTCCAACATCAAACAATTCCGAAGAAGAACTGTCAATTACTGCTGTAGTAACTGTGTGTCCTGACTTGAAAACCTGTGTCGGGGTTCCACCAACCAATGCCATTCGGTAGGTGCGAACTGTTGCCAGTCCACCATACCAAACTTCAGAGGATGAGGATGGGACATCGACGTCACAATCTCCGGTTGCACCGGAGGTATCTGCACAGTCGTCACCATTTTGAGTTACTGCGACAAGGTGGATATCCGAATTGGTATCTGCTTGTGCAAGGTAAACACTGCCGGTTCCTGCTGTTGATGAGGTCACTGCGCTTTCACCCACGGTGATATCGGAATATCGTGCGTAGAATGCGGATTCAGATGTTGAAGAGTGACTAATTGTTGAGTCAGCTACAACGATTGTGTTAGAAGCAGCAGAACATCCGTTTGAGGACAAACGGTCTGCACTCATAGTGTCAGCAATAACATTCCAACCACATCCAGAGATGCTAACATCTCCAGCGTCAACGTTGTTCATGTTAATCACATCTGAGTTCACTGGGTTACCAGTCACTGTCAAATCGCCAACAGAAACATCAGTAAATGTTCCAGGTTGAACGTTTCGCATCATCATGTTTCCACCGGTAACATCGTCAAAGACTGCGTTATCGCCAGAAGCACTTGCAGCGGATGAAGTTGCACTTCCACCAGGAAGGAAATCCATCGATGCTGTGCCGAAGTCGACATCGGTCAACATGATCACACTCATTGCGTCGATTGAAACCGAGGAGTAGTCTGCAGCATCGAAGTTGTGCAAGACAACTTCACTACCGCTTCCACCAGCGGAACCAATTGCATCACCGGATTGAGCCGATGTTGCTGTAGCAGTAACGTTTGAAACAGTAACCATTTGCAAGTCGACATCAATCAAGTTGACGTAGGCATTGCTGATGGTCGTGTTCTCCAAGAAGAGTGAACCAGTTGTAGAGCCTCCAACGTTGACAATAGCACCGTCGCCGGCATTACCATCAGTGTTACAGTTCGTCATGGTACCTTCTGTCAATGAAACGACTGAGTTTTCAGCAAAGTCGAAACATGAACTGTCTGCTCCATTAACATCGAATTCGTTCATCGACACAACAGTGCCTTGTCCGCTTCCGTGAGAGAAAGCAGAGCCGACGTTTGTGAAGGTCACGTGATCCATTGTGAAGTTACCAACGTTGCCGTTCGTGCTTGGGCTTGAGCCGTGGCGAGAACCTGCAGCAATAGCAGCATCAGAGGTGTTCTTGAAGTCAACGTAAGAGAAGACGTGGCGGTCATCAGTTCCTGTNGAACAGTCNTCTGTAAATGCCATNCCAANCCATTCTGAGTCAAGTGCTTCGAAAAGAACGTGNNCAGNACTGTTACCGTTGATGGTCATTTGGTCACAAGCACCGTCAAAGGAAATTCCCTTGCCAGCACCGATTTGAACGACGGTTCCTGCTTCAATTGTCAAATCAGCGGAAATCGAGAGATAATCGCTGCTTGGATTGATGCGGATTGGGCTGTCTGTCAAATCCCAAGTTGTATCTTGAGTAATGTCAGATGTTACATCCGTTCCCTTACCTTCGAAAGGCATGGTTCGGTAGNANACACCACANTCNGCACNNCTGNTTTGGTAGCAGTAGTANGTTCCGTAGTANGACCAGTANGGAGCNATCANTCCTGCTCGAGCANANCTGCTNGANGAGTATGGCAACTGNGGCATGTTTCCATACCATGTTGTCATACTGCGGACGATTGATGTAGCGCCGTTACTGATGAAGTGCATGTTACCATGTCGACCAAGGTGGACACGGTCATTGCTGTCAGTGTAGTTGTAATCTGTACCGAAGTAGGTAAAGTTGAAACCATCTGGCATTGCAATGTTATCCGCACACTTGGAACTCCATGTGTTCCAGTAGTAGGAAGAAGCACAGTAGTATCCGGACGGAGTACCACTGGATGAACCCATGATTGCGGATTCATCAGCGTTAACCAATCCAGTTAGTCCACGGTCAAAGGATTCCCAAGAACCGTCACCGCTAGCCGTAGAGATACGGTAGTTGTTGGTGTGTGGATTTGTTCCAGTGATGTATTGTGTGCTTGTTGAATGACGGATAGTTTGACCCTTGGTTCGGGTTTGGTCCATGAATCCAACAGTTCCAGCGTCGTATGAGTTGGTACAAGCGTCGTCGTATTTGAATTCGATTTCGTTTGTAACGTCATAGAAGACTGCTTGGTAAGTACAGCGGTCTGCACTGTTTGTGTATTGCATGTCTCTCCATTCAACGATAAACATCTTGTTTGGATCGCCAACTGAGAAGGACTCAGTGGATGATGTAACAGAGTTGATACCCGTTGCGACGGTTGAAACGTCTTGAGCTGTCATGTAATATTCGACAGTGTCTCCACGTTCAAGGTCTTCAACGTCAGCGGACCAGTCACAGGAAGCTGTAGTACATTCTGAGCGCGTCTTACCCGATTCTGGAGTCATGACTGATGATGTCCAGGAACCTGCAGTTCCACCATCAGGTGTAACACGGTAATACATTGTTGGCCCAACGCCAGCAGTTGTGCTGACATTCAGTCCAGCAGGTGGGTCACCAGCATCAGAAAGTGTTGCAGTGATGGTTCGAGACTTGCTGTGCGAATCTGCAAGAGCAGAGTGGTCCAAATCAGGAGAGAAGGTGTCAGGTGTTGGTGCGACGCCTCCAGTCTTCCATGTGACGTCTCCAGTTGATGCCATTCGTCCATAGTATCCCATACCGAGTGCCCATCCAGCCCAAACGTAGTTTGTAGAACCGGAGTAAGCTCCTGCATAGTAGTAAGCGCCAGAGCACTGGTCACGGCTGCTGTAAGGACTTCGCATGAAGTAGGTGAAACCGTTGGAGGCTACACAAAGTCGGTTAGCATTGGTTCCAGCACCGCCTGTAGCGTTACCGAAGGCAAACTTACCCATGTGACCACCATAGTCTGATCCAAGAGTAATCTTGAACGACTTGGTGTATCCATAGTTGTAAGAGTTCGTTGCCGAACTTCCACCAGATAGCTTTTCATCAATCGATGGAGAACTACCGATACCAACCATAGCGAAGGCATCTTCACCAGCGTTGTAGAGGTAGAGCAAGTTCATTCCAGGTCCGTCTGCAGCATTGGTTGTGAGGTATCCACCGTCATCTCTGTGCAACTCATCAAGGTTTGAGCGTTGCGAAGAAGATGCCATTCCGTTGTATCCAGAGCCAGCAACGGTTGTGTGTTGCATGACCCAGTTGTTGTAGAAGTAGTAGGAAGAGGTGTACCAACATGAGTTGCTTCCAGTTCCACATGTCGAAGTGTCGAATTCAAAGTAGAACTCATCGCTTCCATCGAAGTGGGTCATTTGGCGGTCGATCAACTGGCTGCTCTTCGGAGAGAAGTAGCTTCCAGCGTGGACATCTGTGGTTAGCACAGTCAATTTCTTGTCGTCACCTGCATTGATTATATCTTCAACTGCGAAGAAGTAAGGCGTAGGTGTGGTTTGAGTTCCTGTCAATACTGGATCGTATCCAACGTTTGCACTTGTTGGGTTAAGGTCTTGGAACTTCCAGTAGTATTCGACGTAATCACCAGCAGCAATCGTTGGGATTGTTGCACTGAATCGGCAAGAAGAAGCTGTTGAAGAACAGGTTCCAACGTTTGTTGCTCCGACACTGGTGAATGTTCCATTGTTAAGAGCATAGTTGAGTGTTGGCTTGTTTGCCGAGGTTGTATCGATTCCAGACATGTCAACCAACTTGGTAAAGAAAGTTCGAGAACCTTCGATGTAAGAGGAGACATCTGTGTATGGAACGAATTCCGAAAGTGGTGCATCAGTGTCGCTTCCACCTGAGTAGGTGATCTTGACATAAGAATTGTAGGAGCCACCGTTGTTTGTGTACGAATACAGATACAACGAGTTACTTGGCATTCTCAATCCAATTCCGACGCTGGATGCGCCGGATTGTGCAGTGGTAACGTATCCAGCTGCGGTTCCGGAGGAACAGGTCGATGCTGATGTGCAGATATCGAGAGTCTTCCAGGAGTAGCCACTCGGAGTGAGTGAATCGAAGGTTGCACTGTTGTGCAGCGAGACGATTACTCGGCGAGCATTTGCTGAATTGTATTGACTGGATGTGAACGAGTAGTGACTTGGATTAAGTACACCCGAACAAGATGCGGTAGGCATTGTCCATCCATAGGATGACGAACCTGCGCCACAGTTTTCAAGAATAACTCCGCTTACGGAGTTTGAGTTTGAAGTTCCAGACTTGTATTGCCAGTATTGGTGGTGTGAAATTGCGTCAACAGTTGCACCAGATGGCAATGCGCTAGCAGTTGTGAAAGTGTATCGGCTAAACGGCTGATAGTAGGTGGTACTGCCGGACTTGTACAAGTATCGGTAAGTCGACGTGTAACAACGGTTGTAGTACTTGTAACAATATGCGCCACTTGCACTGTATGTTGTAATGGTCGGGTCGATTGCGAGTGGGAAAACGCGGTCGTCAGATAACAACCAAGCGGATTCTACAACAGTCGACAAGAGAACTTGTGATCCAGAGACTTGGATGAAGTAAGTCGCAATGTAAGGCTCGTCAGCTCCTTCTTCGTAAACAACAGGGACTGGGATTTGAGCGAGCAATTCACCAGTCTCGATGTTTCGAATATCGAGGGAGTCTTGAGTTTGCGTGATATCTTCACCAAGCATTTCTTCTCCGTGGAAAAGAGCATATCCTGTAGGGATTTGCATGATTTCAGAGAAACCGAACCAAGCTGCGTTTGGTTCAAGGACCGGACGCTCACTGATCACGAGGTTCTGCTTGAGTTGAGTGCTCTCGACAGCGTAGTCGAGTGCAAACCCTTCAGCGACAGGGTATCGGATCATGTTTCCACCAACAGTTGTTTCCTTCGTTGAAGGCGAAACAATGTATGGTTGAGGAGCGGTTCCTGTTTCATCGATAGTCATCAATGTTGGATTAATTCCAATAATGATAGGGTCGACGAACTGGTTGACTTGAACTGCAACACCGTTTGCCATTTCAGCAGCAAATTGAGTTGTAAAGGTATTATCCATTACTTCCCAACCAGTTGCAGTAGCATCGATGTTCAGATCAATATCTGTCCATGCTCCATTATCGCCGAGGAAGTGGACTGGAGTATCGTGCGTTAACTGCGCGAACTTGCCATCTTCTTGGACGAAGGTCTTGGTCGTTTGGTCTCTCATTCCGAGGAGTTCCTCGGATGGTTCATATTCGTATTCAACAGCCTTCTTGGTATCTGGCAGAGGGAAGAACTCATCTTCCGCTGTTTCGTTTGTAGCTACAAACTCAACATCACCTGCTGTGTTGTCGACAAACCCAGCCATAGGCATTAGGGCCATCAATGCGCACAACAACAGTGCTACGCCAATTCCGTTGAAGACAGTTTTTTTCTTGGTATTCTTTATTCCCAACATGTCATTCACCTCATACGGATTGTATGCAAAGCATCCCACGCCTTGTTCCCCTTATAGCAGTTGGGGTGCGAAATGTTTGATTTTCGGCTTTGGATTTAGGAATTCAAACGATATACTGAGCGTGATTTATGCTCCCGACTGGTACATACCGTTTGTAAAAAATTACATTTCGAAAAGCACTGATAAAAAAGAGAACAAATTGTGCCTCTTTTTTCACTGAGATCACGAGATATTTTCCATCGTAATGTTCAATTTGAATCTGGCTTAACGTCAAGAAGTTGTACGTCAAACGACATCATGTCGAAAGAAAAGAGATTGAAAGAGAAAGGGGGCTGAGAGGGCCGTCGAAACGACCCCCTCAGCGGCTCTTCCCTCCCGTATCGGGAGGGATGATTGCTTAAGGGTTGGATTGGAGCTCAGTAGTCCCAGTCCTTTCCTTCGTCGCCATCTCCTCCACGAGAGAGGATGAAAGCGCCTGCGATGAAAGCAACAACGACGATTCCGCCGATGACACCCCATGTCCAGGTTGGGACATCGGATTCTACATCGTCACCGATGACGGTTGTTCCGTCATCATCGTTATCGTTCGTTGCATCTCGCTGGTAATCGATACTGTTCATAGAACCTGCAGCAACGGAGTTACCCAATGCATCAACAGGAACTGCAGTAAAGTGGTATGTGTATGTTCCAGCAGACCATGTTGAGATATCAACATCGACTGTAGTTCCTACAGCATCAACACAAGTTGTCTCATCAATTTGACCTGCAGTGAAGGTGCCACGGTTGTAACAAACCTTCCAAGATGCAACGTCACCTTGATCGCCAGAAGCGGTCCAAGAGACGGTCCAAATGTTTCCTGATGCTGCAATTGTAAGGTCTGTAGCTGCTGCTCCACCGTCAACTTCGCTGTCGGCGATAACAGAACCTGCTCCAACTGGAGAACTGCATCCAACTTCGTTACAAACGGCTACGGAAACTGAATAGTTCGTTCCGTGAACAGTGTTTGTTCCAGAGTATGTGTAGGATGTGTTGCCAGCTCCGAGTCCAATCTCGAATGCGTCTGTGCAGTCAACTGCTTCACAGATGGAGATATCGATGCTGTCTCCGGTGAGCATGGTGCCATCAACGTTCCAGTTAAGGAGAATCGCACCAGAGTAGCCAGGAGCGGCATTGAATCCAGTAATGCTTGCAGTTGGAACTTCAGCTTGTGCCAAAGAACCGCCCATCAAGACCATTTGACCGGCCGAGAGAACTGGGGAGTTCGCAGGGAAAGTGTAAGCAAATTCGCTGACGGTTGCATCATCGGTGTCAAGTGGGTTGTCGCTGATCATGGTCCATAGGTTGTTGTTGACATACCAGAGCGAGGTTGCGCCAAGGCTCTTATCAAAAGAAATCGACATCGATTGGCTCAAAACATCGACTGCAGAGTAAGTCGTCGAAGGTTCGTAGTCAATAACTGCAACTGAATCATACATACCAGTGTAGCCAGGAAGTTCTTCTCCCATCATTGCTTCACCGTCAGTTGCGGTGAGGCTGAATGGAGCGGTTCCCCAGTAAAGCATGTTGTAGGTCATTGAAAGACCACTTGCAGTGGAAGTCGAGTATCCACCGTCGTTCCAGATTTGAACCATGAGTTCTTCGCTTGCTTCTCCACCATGAGCGTCGTAGACGGTCACAGACACTGGGAAGTTGGTCACGTAATCATTCAAGATGAGAACTGAACAGGTAATTTGCATGTTCGCTCGCTCACAACCAGGAAGCGCAGTTCCTGCATGTTTCCATTCAACTTCAAGGTTCGAAGCAGATGGGTCATCAACATCGAATACTTGAACCGACATTGATAGAAGGTCAGCTTGTCCGAAGTAGAGATCTCCATCATTCAACAAATCAAGCGATGTGATGAGAGGTGCGTTGTTTCGAACATTCAAAGTCAAACTTCGGTCATTGTTCGATGGCTTCGCATCTGTCATCTTTGAATCAGGGATAAGTTCTGCAGAGAATGTGTATTCTCCATCCATCTCGAGAGAGACCATTGCACATGCATATGCTTGCATTGATGCGGCCATTCCAGTTCCGAGTGGCCCATAAAGTGGGTATGCTGGTTCAACAGCATCACATGTGGTCACGTTGTCGGTATCGACGGTTGCGCCACCAGAATCTGTCACTGAAAAGTCAACAGACCAATCGTAGAGTTCGCTAGCTGAGCTGCCTCGGTGTTCAACTTCAACGTGAAGATACGATGTTCCGACGTTCAAGTCGCCACCGGTATTTTCGTTAACCATGATTGTTCCTTGACCAGAGCCATCAGCATTGAATCCTTGAACAATAGACATCTGAGAGATTCGAATATCGTGGAAGATACTTGCTGAACCGTCGATAGTGGAAGAATCAGTCGAAGGATATGCGTCCTTCGTGAATGTTTCTTCACAGAAGTTATCGTAGGTTTCATTGTCAGTACCAGTGGTAACACAACTCTGCCATTGTCCATATTGTGAATAATCGACAAGGGATGCCTTCATTCCATACAATGCATCAGCGGCTCCAGTATCAACAGTTAGAGAACCAGTAAGCGTCCAGGTTGACAGAACATTTCGACTATCATTTGTGATGGTTGGAGGTTCAGTTGAGACATCTTCATACGTGTCAACAGTCATCGAAGTTCCAGCGTCATAGGTGTTTGTTCCAGAGGAGTCAATTGCGTTGCCAGCTGTATCTTGTGCAGCAAGAACGTCTCCACTTGTTTCCATTCGAATGGTGACGTTACGAGGGTCAAAGGTGTCTGAACCATCAGCGGTTACAGTAAGTGACCAGTCTTTGGTTCCATCACCTGCAGTGGTATCACCAGCAAGTTCGCCATCGACATCGAGCCATTGAAGGTCGATTGTGATGTCATACCAGTCTTCAACAGAGACAAAGATTTGTTGTGCATCGTTGCCAACGTCAGCGTCTGGGCTAGCATCAACGATCATTTCAACAACATACAATCCCTTAGCAGGAGTCCAAGTCATTGGAGCACCAGCAACGGACATGGTGTGCTTTCCACCACCAAGAACATCACCTGCTGCAAGTGACTGGTAGTCACAGAAAGTGGAAGAGGCGCAGATGACATCGTTGTTTGTCCATGTCAAATCTGTACCGGTGGTTGCATCTTTAGCAACCATTCCAGGGTTTCCATCAGCATCTGAAAGGTATACAGTAACACTGTATGACATTTCAGTAATGTCTGCATCACCGCTGTTCTGAATATAGGAAGAGAATTCAGTTACATCTCCTACTTTCATGACGTTACGGCATGCTGCACCAAATGGGCAGACGGTTTCTTTCGGGTTTGTGATAGCAACCATTTCTGCATCAGCACCCGCACGGGCACCTGCATCTTCAATTACTTCAGTTTCTTCTAGCTCGGCGAAGTCGAAACTTGAGAGAGCACTCACAAGCATCAAGGCGACGAGAATCATAGGGGTTATTTTTCGCATATCTATACCTCCGATGGTTCGGTAAACCCTCCCACGAAAAGCGTCGTATTTATACTATAGGAGTGCAAAAATTGGGCTTTTGAGATAAAAAGAAACCCTTCAAAGGAAAAATATGCTGTGCAGTCATGTGATTTGGTAAAAGAATGGAGTATGAGGTTTGTAAAAAGTGCGTTTATCACATAAAAAATGTGGATATTGAGAAACAATAATACTCTAAATTGTAATTTTGAAGAAAAATTACACCTTTGATTACGATTCACGTAAGGCGGCGGATGCAGGAGTTTTGGCTGCTCTTCGAATCGGCACAAAGGTGGCAAGTAAAACCAAGACCCAACCGCCGATGAATACCAAAAGAATGGAATCGATTGGTAAACTAAAACTCGCACCTTGATCTTTCCAAAAAGCAGTATAGAGTGCCCTGTGGAAACCAATAGCAACCAAAATGCCGTTGCACATGCCCAATACACTCACCCATGATACTTCGATGAAAAAGGAGAGGAGGACCATGTTCTGCCTGTAGCCAAGCGCACGTAAAATCCCAATCGACTTCGTACGCTCGGAGACAGAACGAACTGTCACAACACCTATTCCCGCAATTCCAACAATGAGTCCAAGTGCAAGATAGCCTTCAAAAATCCCAAGTAAAGCGAGAACAAGAGTTTGCAGTAACATGACTTCATCAGAAATGACGGAGACTTGAACTCCTTCTGCGTTGAGAAGCGGCGTGAGTTCAGATTCTAATTCTGCAGTTGCGAGTCGGACATCTTTACTCTTGCCAGTCGGTGAAAAATCTCCTACAGAATTATCTTCAAATGACGAGGAAGGTTGGGCCTCATCAGAGACACTCACATACATTCGTGTAAGACGCCCATCAAACTGTTCAACCACCAGGTCATCATTCATCCAAACTCCTGCAGAAAACAGATATGATGATTGCTCAAGGAAGCCTGCAACTTTGACAAAACGGGTATTTCCTGGATTGGAAATATCAATTAGCGAAATCGAATCTCCAATTGAAAAACTCAATGTCGATAGACCACTGCCATCGGTAATTGCTTCAAGGCCAAATGAAGCATCGAGCAGTACTAAATCCTCTCGGGAAGAAACCACATTCCAGACCTCCAACTCATTGGTTCCGAGTGAGGAATCCCAGGTGTAAAGGGGCAGCCCTCCGTGCTGAGCAAAGGCATCGTCAAAACCTCGAATAACGTAGGGCATTCGTTCACCTTCAGCATCCTCGAGGAAAACCTCTCCACGATGTACTCTGGCAACTGAATCAATACTGCTTTCAAAGTTCGATGAGAGGTTCCACTCCGAAATGTTTTCCGACAATTCAATTGGACTTGAGCGAGAACCCGTCAACAGAAGTTCATACTCGCCCTCTGCATCTTCGACAAATGAACTGGTATAATTGTCAAATTGTTCAGCATACCCACCCAATACGATGACTGAAAAAACCGTAATGGAGAACATACCCATCACGACCGCAGTCCGAACCGGCGTTGCCAATGGATAGGCAAGAGAAACGGGGAGAACTGGGCCCCAGCGACGCGTCAAGATTTTCGATTTTCCAATACGTTTGACCAGAACTGGAGCCGCACTGGTCAACAACAGAACACCAGCAAAGACTTCGACTAAACCGAGAACAATGAACGAGAGTTCGTCCGCTTCCATTCCTTTACGAACGGGATCGAGTGATGATAGGCCTACAGTCCAAATCAACAAAGATGCTCCAATCATTGCCAACGTATTTCTGCTCGCATTTCTGTGAAGACGTTGCCAGAATCCACTTCTTGCTCGCAAGAATACAGGTAATTCCCATGTGAAAAAAGGAACGATGACAAAGAGTGCTAAAACGCCAGAGACAACCCAAAGGAAGTAAGCAAATCCTGAATCCATACCGAGAACCAGCAGCATCAAAAGCGAGAGAGAAACTCCACCAAGGGCAAGAATTTGGAGGAGAAGGAGGAACCATGGTATACCTTCTGAACGAGCCATTCGTCCACCCTTAAGTGCATGAATAATATTCAATTTCGAGGTCCAAAATGCAGAGACCCATAACGTGAACACGGCGAGAAGGAATCCCCAAACTGCACCAGCGAACAGCGAGTTCCATTCCCATGCGAAGGTAAATTGATTTGAGCCAACCGAGGAAAACATGTTGTCAAATCCAATGCTGATAAACCATGCAAGAATGATTCCAATCAACGAACCCATGAGACTTGCAAGACTGGAAAGGATGATGCCTTCTTGAACGGCAAGAGCCCTTACATCGGATTGACTGACACCCAGAGCGCGCATGGTGCCAAGTTCAGAACGTCTTGCTTCAGCGAGCATCATAACAATTGTGAGAACGAGCAAAATCCCCGCAGCAATAGTGAAGGTTCCAAAGACCAAAAACATGGCAGCGAGGACCCCAGAAGATTCAGCAGCGATGGCTGCTGCCTCTACCTTCACTGCTCGAATCTCTAAGTTCGCGTCTGAAGAATTTGAGTTCTGGTCAAGCCAAGAAGTCAGTGAATCTGAAACATTATCGCTCCATTGCTCTGTAGCGGAAACGATAACCATTGAACGTTCATCTTCACCAGCAGAAGCTAAGATTTCTCCATCTTCCAGTGAAAGAAGGCCCAGAATAACGGAATCCAATTGTGAAAGACTTTCCATTCCTTCTAAGTCGCTGTATGTACCGTTAAAGGTGAGGCGATAGGCCGTGTTATCGCCAAAAGCATAGGGAATCAAGCCCTTTACCCAGACTTCACTTTCCGAGACTGAAAGATTCAACTCATTGAGTCGTTGGCTGAAGAGAACTTGCCCTTGTTCAACAAGAGCCGGTGATTGTTCACCTCCAAAAGCAAGGAAGAGTTGTGGTAAAACGCCAAGTCCACCAGCAGCGGACACGATAGGGATTCGGAGCGATTCAACGTCACCTGTAGTTGAATCCCATTGAATCAGGCCGTTTGAGACTGTACACCAGTGGTTCTCGCTGAGAAGAGTAATCGATGCAACACCGTCACATGAGCCATGGAGTGGAACCGTTGCAGATTCGATTTCAGGAACGGGCCACTCGGATGAAGAATTGAATGGGGTAAACGAAATTTCGGAAACGGGCGATTGGAAACGGTTCGAGGAGAGAAGACCCTCGACTTGCAAAAACAGGTCTCCGTTATAGTGTAATTGCGTTGAGAGTACTGTTGAAGGAAGCGTGATGGAAAGATTTGTCACAGCATGTTGTTCAAAGTCGAGAGAAAAGGAGTGTAATTTGAAGGAATCTTCCATTTGTTCAAGCGCCCACCAGCCGCTTTCATCATGAGTCACTGAGACCATTTCTCCTTCGCTTTCATACCAAGCCCATCGCTCGGTGTCGACCTCTCTCTCAAAGCCTACAACAAGCCCCTCATCGGTAGCAATCAATCCATATTCACCGGATGAATCAAGTGTGAAATCGTGAGCAATTTGCCCTTCATCGACTCGCCAAACCCACGCATCTCCGCTGCCATTAATCTGGAACCCTGCACCACTTGGAGAAAAGTGCCATAATCCGCGTAAACCAGATGAAAGTTGAGATATTTCTGAATCTGCAAGGGTCAATATCTGTTGGTCATCCTCAGTTAATTCGATCATCGGAACTTGAAGTACTTCCATCAGGGTCGAGCCAGGAGAAATATCGCTGAGATTTCCTCGTAATCCACGCACTAAATCCCCTGATATACGTCCAAGACCTTTACTTGAGGTCAACGTCATCGACTTGGTTCCTTCATCTAAATCAAGTTCTAATCCGACATCCTTCGCTTGGATGAACTGGTCGAGCAACAATTCAACATCGTCAAGAATGGATTCAATGTTGCCAGCATCATCGTACGCATCATCGACCGCATAATACAGAGAGTTGATGCTTCCATTGAGTTTTTGAAGCGATTGTGCAGTCGATAAATCAGTGAATATTGCAGGTGATTGTGTTCCTGCTGAAGCCCCCTGCCCTTCATTCGCCACGATGAACTGGACATTGACCGATGCTTCAACACGTTTTCTTGCGTTGTCTTGGGTGACATACCAGCCAATATCAAGTTCATCTCCTACTGATAGACTCAATTCATCAGCCAAAACTTGATTGACAGCAACATGTGTTTGAGTCGTGAATAGGTTTGATTCATACAGGTCAGCATAGCGTATTCCTTTTGAGGAAGAGCCTAACTCTGGCCACACATTTTCAGCATCAATGGTATTGTTCATCGCCATCCAGGTGATTCCAGTCAAGGAAGCATCCTCTACAGCGATGCTTACAGAGGCCACGAGACCTTGTTGTTGCCCGAGAAGAGTTTGTGACAAATCCGGATGTTGCTGAACTCCCTCCCACAGATTGTTAGCAAGTTCTTCAGAAAGAACGACTCGTTCTCCAATGGCAAGATCAAAACCTGAAATGGTGATGTCAGTCTCACCCCATGAACCTTCAACTTCGTAGCGAACAGTAGCATCTAATGAATCTCCAACGACCATCGAAGAAGTGATGATTGCAGATGCGATGATTAAACCAGCCATCAGCAATGCTGCTTGACGGCGCCTACGGAGAATGTTTTGAGTTGCAAGACGCCATACAACCAGGCGTTGAGGAACCAAGAGAGGTTGAAGAAGAACATGACTAATGACGCCAAAGGAAAAAGCGCCAGCCCACAGAGTAATTCCGGACACTGAACACCAATCAAGGAAATAATAAGCAAGGACCGCGTCGGCTACTGGGCCAAGAACAAGCAAAGAGATTTTTACAAAACCAAGTTGTTTCCAACGGCCGATTCCGAATGTGGAGACTGCACTCAACAGAGCAACAGCAACGCAAAGGAGAGCCAATGGAAGCAGCAGCGTCACTCCTCCTGTGATGCTTTTTGGTCTTCAATGATTACGCCATCCGACATCTGAAGGGTTCGAGAGCAATTCTGTGCTATTACCGGGTCGTGGGTGACGATAAGGAAAGTTGTCTTGCGTTCTTTATTCAAATGAAGAAGCAATTCCAGAACCTCGAAAGAGGTTGCAGAATCAAGGTTACCCGTTGGTTCATCACAAAGAATAACTGCGGGATTATGTACTAAAGCACGGGCAACTGCAACACGTTGTTGTTGTCCTCCAGATAACTCCGCTGGGCGATGTTCTGCACGGTCTTCAAGGCCAACTGAGGCAAGTGCCTCCAGTGCGCTCGAGCGCGACTCTGAGGCCGAATGACCCAGAAGAAGCATGGGCAGTTCTACGTTTTCGACTGCTGAAAGAACGGGAAGAAGATTGAAATCTTGGAAAATAAAACCGAGGTGTTCTGCTCTCATACGTGTTCTTGCATCGTCAGAGATTCCAAACAATGGTTGTTCTTTGACCATGACTTCTCCAGAATGAGGTTCATCTATTCCGGAGAGAATATTGAGCAAAGTCGTTTTTCCACAACCAGACGGCCCCATAATGGCCACCATCTCTCCAACCTCAACTTCGAGGCTAACCCCTTTGACCGCTTGAATTGTTGATTCACCAGAGGGATAGATTTTCCACAATTGGCTTGCTTTCATCACCGGGCCCATGCTTTGAGGACAGGCGAGTGCGTTGATAAACTACCGCTTCAAAGCATCACCATGAACGATACAGCAGCCATTGGAATCACGCTTCTTGCGTTTGGCCCGTTGGCTGAAGAACTCGGTTGGAAACGCCACCATTTAACACTTGAAAACCAGCACAACATCGGGCAAATTTTGCAGAGACTTGGCCTTGATCAATGGAAAGACAAAGGACTCATTACCGCTCTTAACAGCATACATTGTGACCTTGATGCTGAATTGAAAGATGGTGATGAATTGGCACTACTACCACCAGTATCCGGTGGATAAAGAAGGTAAACACAACCGGTTTAGCCGAAGCCTTCAACACTACAGCCTTACTCCAAGGGTTGAGGAAGTAGCATGATTGGCGGTTTAGGACCACTTGAACTCACGATTCTTATTGGATTATTTTTCATCTTATTCGGTGCAGAACGCTTGCCAAAAATGGCAAACGCGTTAGGCCGCTCTAAAGGTGAATTTCAGAAAGGATTGACCGACACATCTCGTACGCTTACCGACCTTGAGGCTGGTGGACGCACACCATCTCAGCAACTCGCACAACGCGCTCGTGATGTTGGACTTGACCCTGCTGGCATGGCTGTTGAAGAACTTGAACGCAAAGTTGCGGCACTCGAAGCAATGGATTCAAGTTCAGAAGAGTGATTCACCGCTTTCGTTTCAAAACCAATGGTGAGCCACACCGATCACACTCACCAACTTCGCCTTTCTTAGAACGTGATACATCTTCTGCCACATCTTGCGTAGAACGACACCCTGTGCATCGTAATTCCCATTTCCAGACTTGTTTTGCACCGGTGGTTCCAACTGATTTCGAAGTTTTACCTGCTGCATTCATGGTATTTTGCAATCGATAATCATCGGTCACTAAAGCCAATTCAAGACCAAGGGCAAGCGCTAATACATCGATATCGACGTCTGAAAGACGAGGAAGGTCTCCACTTTGTGCTGCACATTCCTTCGCTTTCTCAAGCCACTGCTCGGAGACCTCTCGCCACTCGATATCAATCGCTTGGATGAGCATCCAACGTTGCGGACTTACTCGCTCCAATTCAGCTTGTTGGCTCATGGCACAAACATTGCCAACAAGTTCTGTGACCGGCCAATGAAGCAATGCAGCAGTATCGAGGACTCGCATCACTTACTTGACTGAAGAATGCACTCTTTGAACTCACCGCACACCCACACCTTGAAGCGAGAGACAATGGAGCCACCATCATGTCGTGGAAGGAAACTATACTCGACTTTTTCGAGATTTTTGGACCTGCGAGTCTAGCGGTTCTCTCGTTTACTGAATCAATCATTCAACCAATCCCACCAGATTTACTCTACATCCCCATGCTTGCAGAGACAATTGGCAACACTCCACTTGTCATTTGGCTCTGGTTGACTGTCACCCTCAGTTCTGTGGCTGGCTCTTTGGTAGGCTACTGGATTGGAAAACGCTGGGGACGAAGTTTCGTTTCTCGCTTCTCAAAGCAAGCACATCTCGATAAAATCGAAGCACTCACGCTCAAATACGGAACCTTTGGAATATTCATTGCTGCATTTTCACCAATCCCCTACAAGGTCTTTGGGTGGGTCGCTGGTATGGGGGAGATGGACAAAAAACCATTTCTTCTCGCTGGACTGTTCGGCCGAGGACTTCGTTTTGGACTCGAAGCGGTGCTCATTGGGATTTACGGTAACGCAGCAATTGATGCACTGAATTGGTTCCTGGACAATGAGATTTTACTGGGACTGGTGATGATATTGGCATCAATTACGCTGTGGTTGAGTTGGAAATGGTGGTCGAATATCGAACTTGAATCGGGAACTTCGGAACCAGAAACAAGCGAATGAGCAAGCCTTTCATCGGCAAAGCGAGAGCGAATCATTATCAAGGGGTGGTCGGTGGATTGGCTGTCGCTCGTGTGGTGTAGCCAGGTCCATCATAGTGGGTTTTCATCCCGCCGACCCGGGTTCGAATCCCGGCACGAGCACTCTAAATCAAATGCAACGCAGTAAAGCGTTTATTTTACTCAAAAACGATTGAGATTTGACCCACCAACCTCTTCAAATCAGGGGTAATCGTTGATGCAATTTCAAGCGAGAGTACCGTTTTGATAGTCGAAAAGAGCTTGTTGTATCTCTTCACGAGTATTCATCACAAACGGCCCATATCGAGCAATTGGTTCGTTTAACTCAGGACCTGCAAGTATCAAAAATTCAGCATCTTCATCGCGAGCTTCAAGGGAGACCGCATCTCCATCATTGAGGATTCCAAGTTCTCCATCACGCACTGGCTTACCATCGATGTAAACCGTACCGCCAAAGACGTAGATCATGCCATTCAACCCTGATTCAATCATTTGTTGATGAATGCCATCTTGTTGTATTTTCATGTGAATGTAGGTGATTGGAATCACAGTATCAATCACCGCTTGAACTCCTAATGTCGAACCTGCAATGACATTCGCCCATACTTTTCCGTCTTCCGAAGTCACTTTTGGAATGTCCTTTGCTGGAATGTCTTGGTAACGTGGCTTCATCATTTTTTCCTTTGCGGGAAGATTCACCCAAATTTGGAAGCCGTGACTTACTCCGCCTTGTTGTAAAAAATCATCTTGAGGAAGTTCTGAATGGATAATCCCTCGTCCAGCAGTCATCCACTGAACATCCCCTGGATTCAAATCGCCTTTGTTTCCTGCACTGTCTTCGTGCTTCATCGCGCCTTGAATCATATAGGTTACAGTCTCAAAACCACGGTGAGGGTGTGCTGGAGCACCGATGGCTTGTCCAGGGTCCCAATGAACGGGTCCCATTTCATCTAACAGCAAAAAAGGACTCATCAAGCGGCCCATTGCAGTTGGCCTGCGGACTGGAAAACCCCCACCCTCAAGCACTGTATGCGTTGGAGCAGTCATTTTGAGAGTTCGAGCGTTTTTCATTTTAACACACCTGCAATCATTTCTTCAACCGCTTCTGGATTCAAGGATTTACTCTTATTGACAACGATTGAACGACCCAAGACATTTGATCCAACATAGGAAAATTGCATTCTCATGCTCATGATCACATGATGTCCACCGCCACCGCTGACGGATGCTAAGCCGACATTTCGTTTGTTAAACAGAAGACGGAAATTCGATGACTGTACGGATACCCAAGCAATGAAATTCGTCAATACTGGAGGGGTTGAACCGTTGTATTCTGGGGCACAAACAATCATTCCATCACAATGAAGAATTCGCTTCATAGAGGACTGAATCTCTTCATTGCCCAAATGTTGTTTCTCTGATTCAGGTGTATACATTGGCAAATCCAATGCACACAAGTCCATGACGTCAACCTCGTGTCCATGAAGTTCTGCAGCAGACAAGATATCCATCGCTAATTTGAGGTTCTTTCCTGTCGATGCAGCAAGAATAAGCAACTTCGCCATACATCAAGCAAAACATCAACCTCTTTGAAGGTGTCAGTATCACTTGTTTTACCATTTCATGCGATAAGCAAGCAGAAGAATTCCAATTACAGTTGGAACAATTGCAATAGCCAGTGTTGTCAAGACCAGTTGTTTGACTTGTTCATCAGAGGATTCCTGAGTGATTACATCAGAGTTGTATGTAGGACCAGTACAATTTGGAGCCAAACTGTTTTCACAAGGGTCTTCGTCTGAGCCAGTGGAAATGTAGTAATCCAAATCTTCAGTTTCATCCCGGCATCCATCAAGGTCAGAGTCGGACGATAATGCAGATAGCCAATTGGTTTCACCAAGAGGACAATTATCGAAAGTATCCGGCACTGAATCGCCATCATCATCGAGATCTTCTGTTGAATCAAGACAACCATCCGAATCGTAGTCATTGTCTGAGTCGGAAGTCCAAGCCATCAATCCTTGAGGGCAATTATCCGAAGTATCAACAACACCATCACCGTCATCGTCTTTGTCTTCAGAAGATTCATCGTAACATCCGTCACCATCATAATCAGTCGCCGGTGAAGAAATCCAGAGGAGTTTCATACCGTTACAGGAATCTGACGCATCAAGAACCGTATCGTTATCATCATCGGTATCTTCACTGGAGTCTTTACACCCATCGGCGTCGTAATCTTCAGGCTCGGAGGAAGTCCATGCAGTTTCTCCACGTGGACATGTGTCCGCAGTATCAACCACACCATCGTTATCATCATCAAGGTCTTCAGCACTGTCCAAACATCCATCCAAATCATGGTCAGTCGATACAGTAGAGATCCAGTTAAGACTACCTGCAATACAACTGTCATCACTGTTCAAAACGCCATCGTTATCGTTGTCATCATCTTCGAGAGAGTCACGACATCCGTCAGAATCATGGTCGAAGAGAGATGAATCCCAATTGGAACGACCCAAGGGACATTTGTCAATAATATCTGAGAGACCGTCGTTATCGTCGTCATTGTCTTCAGTTGAGTCTCGACAGCCGTCTGAATCATGGTCTGTAGATGTTGTCGAGAGCCAACCGAGCTCGCCCTTCGGACAATTATCATCCAAGTCTACAACGCCATCTCCATCATCGTCAAGGTCTTCTGTTGCATCAAAGCAACCATCGAGGTCGTAATCGGTTGACTCATCAGAGGTCCAATTCACAATTCCCTTCGGGCATGTATCATCTGTATCGAGTATGTTGTCGTTGTCGTCATCCAAGTCTTCGGTTCCATCATAACATCCGTCTTGGTCATAATCTGTAGCGAGGGTGGATTTCCAGAATAATTGACCCTTTGAACAATTATCGAAGAGATCGAGAACTCCATCATTATCATCATCAGGGTCTTCCACTGGGTCTGTTGCATCATCATTACAACCATCGGAATCGTAGTCAGTTCCTTCTACAGAGATCCAACCAAGTAAGCCCTTTGGACAAAGGTCACTGGAGTCAAAGACACCATCGTTATCATCGTCATTATCCTCAAGAATATCTTGGCAACCATCGGAGTCATAGTCAGTTTCGTTACCTGGAATCCAACCGGTATCGCCCTGAGGACACAAGTCATCGATGTCATCCATTCCGTCATTATCATCATCATAATCTTCGGAATCGTCTTTACATCCATCGCCATCATTGTCATTGGCTTTGGTCGAAATCCAGTTCAAGTCACCCATTGGACAGGAATCACCGGTGTCAAGAACACCATCATTGTCGTCATCCAAGTCCTCTTCGACTCCATTGTGCATTTGGTCAAGACAACCATCGGAGTCATAATCTGACAAACCAAGAGGGGTCAAATCGAGCGGCCAATCCCAAATTCCTCGAGGACATGAGTCTAAGGTATCAGGCACCCAGTCGTTATCATCATCGAGGTCTTCAGTCGCATCTCGACAGCCATCTCCATCGTGGTCTTCCGCAGTTGAGACACCGTTACCGGCCTGCCAATAGGTATCACCCTTCGGACATTGGTCATCGTTGTCATTCATTCCATCGTTGTCATCATCATCATCTTCAATGATGTCATTACAACCGTCCGAATCGTGGTCTGTGCTGGGTCGAGAAACCCAACCCAGAGCGCCAAGTTGGCACTGGTCTACGTTGTCAAGAACAAAATCATTGTCATCATCAAGATCTTCTGTAGCGTCTCTGCAGCCATCTGCATCATAGTCAGTAATAGGAGGACCTACACTGTCCGAAATCCAGCCAAGTTCTCCGATTCGACAATCGTCACTGGTATCTGGCCTTGTGTCATTATCATCGTCAAGGTCTTCTCCAGCATCTCGACACCCATCTGAATCATGGTCAGTTACTAATGTTGATATCCATCCCAAGTCACCCTTCGGACAGACTAAGTCGTCGACATCAAGAACTCCATCGTTATCATCGTCGAGGTCTTCAGTAGCATCTCGACAACCGTCGGAATCGTAATCATTTCCTGAGTTTGGCGTCCAACCAATTTCTCCTTTCGGGCAATTATCAATAACGTCTGGAACGCTATCATTGTCGTCATCTAAGTCTTCTGTTGCATCTTCGCAGCCGTCCGAATCATAATCGGTCAAAGGTCCGGCAATCCAACCTATGCTACCCGTAGGGCAATCATCCATAGTGTCTGGTACGCCATCATTATCGTCATCAAGATCTTCAGAGGTGCCGTCTTGACAGCCGTCTTGGTCCCAATCAGTAAAGGTGTTTGAAACCCAGCCTAAATCACTGGAGATTCCTGATTCGGGGTCACAATCATCAAGAGTGTCAAGCACACCGTCGTTATCATCATCGTCATCGCAAGCATCGCCTGAGAATCCAAGTCCAAGAAGAGTTTCATCGCTATCGTAATCTTCTTGACCAGGATTTACAACAAAAATGCAGTTATCTACGTCATCATCGATACCATCATTGTCGTCGTCGGTATCATTTGCATTTGAACATCCATCGCCATCGTTATCGGTTAGAGGTGTGGAAATCCAACCGACCGTACTCTGAGGGCATTGGTCATCGCCGTCTCCGACCGTATCGTTATCATCATCAGTATCTTCACCGGCATCTCTGCATCCATCTGAATCATAATCCGTTAAAGGACCAGAAATCCAGCCAAGATCACTGTCTACTCCCGAATCCTGGTCACATTGATCGACCAAATCGATCATGGTATCGTTATCGTCGTCATTGTCCTCTATTGAGTCATCTTCACAACCATCGGAATCCCAATCCGTCGAAGAATCTGAAATCCAGTTAAGATTGCCCAGTTGACAATCGTCAGCTCCATCTGCAACGCCATCATTGTCGTCGTCAGTATCTTCACCAGAATCTTGACAACCATCAGAATCATAATCCGTTAGAGGACCGGAAATCCAACCAAGAGTTCCAAGTGGACAGACATCAGGAACATCATCGTTAACTCCATCATTGTCATCATCATCATCACATGCATCTCCTTCTAAATCACTGTCATGATTTTCTTGAAGGGGATTGAAAACAAATTGGCAATTATCCAAATTATCTGTTTTCCCATCATTATCGTCATCAATATCTTCTGAACTGTCTTGGCATCCATCACCATCATTATCGGTAACTGGTGGCCCTACTGAATCTGAAATCCAACTAAGATCGCCCGTAGGGCAGAGGTCATCAACATCGGGAACTGTATCATTATCGTCGTCTAAGTCTTCAGTTGAATCCTTACAACCGTCTGAATCATAATCGTTGAGCGCAGTTGGAGTCCAACCAATGTCTCCTTTTTCACAATTATCCAAGAGGTCTGTATACGTGTCATTATCATCGTCAAGGTCTTCGGGTGAATCGTCTTTACAACCGTCGCCGTCCCAGTCTGTAGTCGTGTCTGAAATCCATCCCAATTCACTGGTCACTCCTGATTCAGGGTCACAATCATCATCAACATCAAGAACGCCGTCATCATCATCATCACTGTCTTCTGATGCATCACGGCAACCATCTGAATCATAGTCAATTGAAGGTGTTGAAGTCCAACCAAGTTCGCCACTCGGAGGGCCACAATTATCATCATCATCGAGAATAGAATCATTATCATCGTCGAGATCTTCACCAGAATCTTGACAACCATCACTGTCATAATCAGTCAGTAAACCTGGACTCCACCCAACATCACCTGATGGGCAATCGTCATCGAGATCGAGGATTCCATCGTTATCATCATCATCATCTTCAGTTTGGTCCGAATCTTGACAGCCATCGCCATCGTTGTCAGTGACTGGAGGGCCAACAGGGTCGGATGTCCAATTGAGATTACCATTCATGCAATCATCATCAACGTCCAAAACGCCGTCATTATCATTGTCAAAATCTTCGGTACTGTCACGGCATCCGTCACCATCATAGTCGGTGATTGGAGTCGGTGTCCATCCCATTTCTCCTTTCGGACAAAGGTCGGGATGTGCATCGAGAACGCCGTCGTTATCGTCATCGGGGTCTTCTGGCGAGTCGTCTTCACAACCGTCTTCATCGTGGTCAGTGGTTGCTTGATTTGAGATCCAACCGACGTTACCAAAATGGCAATCATCGTCAAGGTCGACAACCGTATCGTTATCATCATCAAGGTCTTCTGGAGACGCATCTTCACAGCCATCTTCATCATGGTCAGTCGTAGCTTGGTTCGAAATCCAGCCTAAGTTCCCCTTATCACAGTCATCTGATACATCATTCACAGTATCATTATCGTCATCGAGGTCTTCAATAGTCGAATCTTGACAGCCATCGGTATCGTAATCGGTAGATGGGCCAGATATCCAACCCAAATCACCACGATCGCAGTCATCAAGCAGGTCTGCAAGACCATCGTTGTCATCGTCTAAATCTTCAGACTGGTCTCTACAACCATCAGAATCGTGGTCCGTAGAAGAGGATGAAGTCCAACCTATCTCTCCATCAGGACAGAGGTCATCAACGTCAAGAACAGTGTCACCATCGTCATCAAAGTCTTCAGAATCATCTTTACAACCATCGCCATCGACATCGGTTAAGTTTGTAGAAATCCATCCGAGGTCACCGGTTGGAGGGCCACAACTATCATCCACGTCGAATACAGTGTCGTTATCATCGTCAAGGTCCTCTGATTCACTGTCTTTACAACCATCAGAATCATAATCAGTCAACGCAGATGGTGTCCAGTCGATTACACCAGCAGGGCAATCATCATCCAAATCTGCAATTGTATCGTTATCGTCATCCAAGTCTTCTCCAGAATCTTGACAACCATCACCATCATTATCGGTAAGAGCGTTTGAAGTCCAGCCTATCGCTCCGGAATTGCAATCATCATCATCATCGGCAACACCGTCATTGTCTGAATCATTATCTTCAGTATCGTCTTTACAGCCATCTTGGTCTTGGTCATTTGTGAGGTCAGAAATCCACCCCGTCTCACCAGGAGTACACAAATCATTTCCGTCTATAATACCGTCATTATCATCGTCAGGGTCTTCAGTGTGTGAATCTTTACATCCGTCTTCATCGTGATCGGTAGTCGCTTGGTCTGAAATCCAACCCAACTGACCCTTAGGGCAGAGATCGGGGGTTAAATCATCGACACCGTCATTATCGTCATCAAGGTCTTCTAAAGAGTCTTGACAGCCATCGGTATCGTGGTCTGTTGTTGCTTGGCTTGAGGTCCATCCTAAATCACCGGTTTGGCAAGCATCATCAATATCGAGAATTGAATCGTTGTCATCATCAAGGTCTTCTGTAGAGTCTTGGCAACCATCTTCATCATGGTCTGTAGTTGCTTGGTCTGAGGTCCATCCTGTGTCGCCTGTTTGGCAGTCGTCCGGAGCATCCAAGACCCCGTCGTTATCATCGTCTGGGTCTTCAGCGTTGGCATCAAGACAGCCGTCTTGGTCGTGATCAGTTGAAGGCGTTGAAAGCCAGCCAGTTACACCGTTTGCACAATCATCATCGACATCGAGGACGTCATCATTGTCAGCATCAAAATCTTCATCACTGTCTCGACATCCATCACCATCGAAGTCGTTTCCAGAATTTGAAGTCCAACCCAATGCGCCTGTCGGGCATAAGTCCGGGAATGCATCGAAGACGCCATCGTTATCATCGTCGAGGTCTTCACTGGAATCTTGACAACCATCTTCATCGTGGTCGGTTGTTGCCTGATTGGAAATCCAACCCAAATCTCCTTGTGCACATGAATCATCAATATCGTCCACAGTATCGTTATCTTTGTCGTCATCTTCAGTTGAATCTTTACATCCGTCTGAATCATAGTCTGTGGAAGGAGAAGACGAAATCCAACCCAAAGTGCCTGTCTGGCAGGAATCACTCAAATCGGCAATTCCATCGTCATCGTCGTCAAGGTCTTCACTCGAATCTTGACAACCGTCTTCATCGTAATCCGTTGTGGCTTGGTCAGAAATCCAACCAATCTCGCCAGCGGAACATGAGTCACTGGCATCTGTTACGCCGTCGTTGTCGTCATCTGTGTCTTCACTGGACGCGTCTTGACAGCCGTCACCGTCGTTATCAGTGATGCTGGTTGAAATCCAACCTTTGTCACCTGCTGGGCAATCATCATCGACATCAAGGACGTCATCATTGTCTTTATCGAAGTCTTCAGTAGAGTCACGGCAACCGTCACCGTCATAATCATTGGATGGTGTGGAAGTCCAACCTAAATCACCGGTTTGGCATTCATCAGGGAATGAGTCGGCAACGCCGTCGTTGTCATCGTCTAAATCCTCGCTTGAATCTTGACAGCCATCTTCATCGTGGTCTGTAGTCGGTTGGTTAGAAGTCCAACCAGTATTTCCTGCTTGGCATGAGTCGCTTACATCAAGGACACCATCGTTATCGTCATCATCATCTTCTGTTGATGCGTCTTGACAGCCGTCACCATCGTTATCAGTTCCACTATTCGATGACCAACCAGTGTCACCATCGGCACAATCGTCATCGATGTCTGGAACGCCGTCGTTGTCTTTGTCATCATCTTCAGTTGAATCGCGACAACCGTCGCCGTCGTGGTCATTGGCTGGAGAGGAAGTCCATCCTAAATCGCCGGTTTGGCATAAATCGGGGAACAAATCGGCGACTCCATCATTATCATCGTCCAAATCTTCATTCGAATCTTGACAACCATCGGAATCATGGTCCGTAGAAGAGGTCGCAATCCAGCCGGTATCACCTGTAGGACAATCATCGACGCCGTCTAATACATCGTCGTTATCATCGTCACCATCTTCAGTATCTGAATCAAGACAACCGTCTGAATCATGGTCGTTAACTGAAGTGGAAGTCCATCCTAAGACACCTTTATCGCAGGTGTCACTGACATCGAGAACACCATCGTTATCATCGTCCAAGTCTTCGGTAGAAGCATCTTGACAACCATCGGAATCATAATCGGTGCTGGAGTCGGATGTCCATCCTTTGTCACCGGTTTGGCACAAGTCAGGAGCTGCATCAAGCACGCCGTCATCATCATCATCAAGGTCCTCAGTTGCGTCTTTACATCCGTCGGAGTCATAGTCGTTTAGTAATGAGGGAGTCCAGCCAATATCGCCCATTTGGCATGCATCAAAATTATCTTGCACTGAGTCATCGTCATCGTCAGTATCTTCGCCTGAATCTTGACAACCGTCACTATCGTAATCAGATGCACCATTGGAAGTCCAGCCAGTCGTGCCAAGAGGGCAACTATCTGACAGGTCGACTACTCCGTCGCCGTCATCATCAGGATCTTCTGAATCATCTTTACACCCATCGCCATCAAGGTCAGTTGAAGGACCCGAGGTCCAGGACGTAGCGCCTGTCGCACAAGAATCGCTACCATCGGCAACCCCGTCGCCGTCGTCATCATCATCTTCGGTCGAGTCTCTACAACCGTCTCCATCAATGTCTGATACAGGCCCCGATGTCCAACCAGTTTCGCCTCGTGGGCAGCCGTCGTCTACATCAGCGACTGTGTCACCGTCGTCATCCGTATCTTCAGTGCCATCATCACGGCACCCGTCACCATCAAGGTCGGTGAGTGAATTTGAAGTCCAACCCGTATCTCCGGCTTGACACGAATCAGAACCATCTGCGATGCCATCATTGTCATCATCAGTGTCTTCACTTGATGCGTCTTGACAGCCATCACCATCATTATCAGTTAAGGCAGTCGAAGTCCATCCAGTGTTGCCTTTATCACACGTATCTGAAGCGTCGAGAACGTCATCATTGTCATCATCGAGATCTTCTGATGTATCGTCTTTACACCCATCACCATCGTGGTCGGTCGAGGATGTCGAGGTCCAACCGGTAATTCCATCTAAACAATCGTCAACTGAGTCGAGCACACCGTCGCCATCTGTGTCTGAACGTCCATTTGCAAAAGCCTGGTTTTCGTCATCGAGTTCAAGGTCGATGAACATAACCTGAGCCGAGGAAAGTGATGACATCAAAAACATCAACAGGGCCACAAAAGAGGCAAACTTGTGCGTACGCTCCGCTAGCATGAAATTAGGGAGGAGAGTGGTCTTTTTATCCTTCCGTTTATATTCGCAATGCTCAACAGCCATAATGACTTCTTTGAACCCGCTTTAAGTTAATACTTTCGACCACATGTAAGGGCAAAGAAGATGGCTTAGAATACAGTGGAATTGCTATGACGCGACTGCTATACTTCGGTCGCGGCGGACGGATATTAGATTCGCTCTTAACCGGGGGGTGCACTCAAGTTGATTCGGCTGAGAATGCAGATGTTGTTCTTGTTGAAACATATGATAATGAAGCGCTCGACCCCGTTCAAAGGCTCACGGGCACAATTACATTGGTTCGAGAGGCTCTTGATGAAATCGAACATTTATCAACACCTCAGATGATTGTCGTTACCGATCATTCCTCAATAAACGGTCATCAAAGGAACGGAACATCAACCGGTGCAGCCATCGATGGTATACACGGATTTGGTTCATTAACCGCTGAAGTATTAAGTCGAAGAGCTGCGAGTTTGGGCATTCTTACCAAAGTATTCCGCATACATCCAAGCAGCACTGAAGAGGCAATTTCTAAAATCAAGTCAACGATGGTTAAGACCAATCATTGCGATGATTATCAAGTGTTCACGCTTGGTGCATAGCCTCAAGTAGAGTGGCAAGAATTGTATGACATGGGCGAGGAAATACTCTTTGAGCATGCCAATTCCAATTCAACAGAGTTCCTCATCTACACGGGGCATTTTTGTGGATATTGCACTGCAGCTACTCGCTTGCTTGACAGAAAAGGCCTCTCATACACGGAATACAACTTTGACGAAATTCCAAACTTGAGGCAATCAATTGTAGAAGCAACTGGACATCGAACCGTGCCAGTCATCCTTGACATACGAAATGAACAACCGGTCTTTATCGGCGGATACGACCAATTACAACCGTATCTGCGACAACGCAGTTAACCATTCTTTCAAAGCTTCATGATGCTCCATTGGAATCATGTGTCCCTTGGGATGTTCAATCAATTCCATGGCCCAGCCTGCCGATTCAAACACGTGGGCAACCGCCCAACCGTCTTGGATTGAGACGCGTAAATCTTTTTCACCATGCATCCAAAACAAATGCTTTGGTTCCAATTCCGCAAGCCTAAGTCGCAGTTCCATTTCCCTAACAAGGCGAGTTCCCATTGCAACAACGCCAACAATTCGGTCTGCAAGTGGCAATTGCAGCATCTCTTGTGCCATCGCACCACCTTGAGAAAAGCCTCCAACGACTAGAGGGCCCAACGGAGCTTGTTCGGCAATCAGTTGTTCAAGTTGTGAAAGGGAAGAATCAACATCAATCAATTCTCTGCGAGATAACGTCATTCGACGGGTTGCATCAGCATCTTCGTCCTCATAACGCCACCATGTTCGACCCCGAAGTGGATGATTGTAGCGTGCTTCTGGAACGATTAATGTCCAACCTTCGGGAAGTATTTTCTCAGCAAAAGGACGCATCATACTGGCATCGCCAGTCATTCCATGCATCATGATGAGCGTCGGCAAAAAAACACCTCACAGTGTCCATTGGAAGACAAGTGCACCGGCAACACGCAAGTGAACAAAGGACCCAGGTCCACGCACGGTTACGGTAAGTGAATATTCACCGGTGTTTGACGGAATAGTACCTATGGCGCCTTTCTCAGTCGCCCCGGAACCCCATGCTCTGGTAAGAGGAGATGCACCTGCATGGTCTTTCATTGAAAGTGAGCCTGAGCCACCTTGACTGATTTCAACGTCAAGGTACCAAACAAGTGTATTCCAATCTCCTTCAGAAGAATGCCCTTCGTCGAGGAATGTATCGTAGACTTCTTGGTCATTTTCTTCATAGAGACTGTCGAGTAAATCTCCTGCTCGATAAAAGAAAACGTCACCTGAATAGCCGCTTCGTGCTGCGTTAAGATCCATTCGTAATTGACGAACTCCGTCGCCGTCACGCCAAACAAAAGACTCCATAAATTCCTTACTCCCGCTGAAGGTATAGGATATTTGATGGCCCTCAGCAGAGGTTGCCGAAACTCGAGCATTGCCATTGGTAATTGAATCGGTCGTAGCTGTCCAGTCCTGTCCGAAAAGCGTGAATGTCCAAGAATCATCTACGGTCCATGGAAACGAGAAAACTTGTTGCGGCTCACCGTTTTCATAAACCGATAAACCATCGATGGTCACACGTCCAAGGAAGGGGTTGTGATTGATGACAGCGTGTCGCTGTGCTTCAAGTTTAGAAGAAATTCCGAGACGATACACACCTGCTTCATCATCAATCTCAGCAACCACCAATCGTGCACTGTCTTCACCGAATTGAGGAGTGATGAAGGTGTAGAGCCATTGGTCTCCGACTTCCCATTCAGGAAGCAGTTTCTGTTCCTCGGTTGTGGTATCGCTACCAGTGGAGTCGACATTGCCTGTGGTACATCCTGCCAAAACGCTGGTACACAACAAAAGCAACAGCATTACGCCGGCTTCGAACCTTCGACCCATGGATGTCCGAGATGGACTTTCTTCAAGAGCCTAACGCTTCGAAGCGTCTCAGAGAAGTTGCCCAGTGCCAGCCAAAACAACTGCAACAATGGACATCAACTTGATGAGAATGTTGAGTGATGGACCGGATGTGTCCTTGAACGGGTCTCCAATAGTATCGCCAATAACGGCTGCTTCGTGTGCATCATCACCCTTCTTAGCACCATCGATATGACCTTGCTCGATTGCTTTCTTGGCGTTGTCCCAAGCGCCACCAGCGTTTGCCATGAACAGAGCCATGAGAACACCAGTAACCAGAGAACCTGCAAGAAGTCCACCCAAAGCATCTGCGCCAATTGCNAGTCCAACAATGACCGGTGCGAGAACCGCAACAACACCAGGNCCTACCATNTCTCGTAGAGCNGCCTTGGTTGAGATATCAACACAGGTTTGAGAGTCNGGATANGTCATGTCNCCTNCAACGACCTTTTCTGGCCATGNTGTAGCGTCTTCNANGTCGCCTTCAAACGAAGNGTNCTTTGACAAACTTTCTCGCATAATAGCGAATTGGCGTCGGATTTCGACAACCATGTCTCCTGCAGCCTTACCGACTGAAGTCATGGTCATAGCAGCAACAACGAATGGTAGACCGCCACCAATCAGTAGGCCGATAACGACCTCTGGGTTGGTTAGTGTCAAGTCAAGGTTCTCTGGACCTACTGCTGCTGTGTAAGCAGCGAACAGTGCAAGTGCAGTCAATGCTGCCGAACCAATNGCGAATCCTTTTCCGACTGCTGCAGTTGTGTTTCCNATTGAATCAAGTTCATCGGTAATTGCTCGAACATCAGAACCAAGTCCNCTCATCTCAGCAATTCCACCTGCGTTNTCNGCAACNGGCCCGTAAGCATCNACNGTCATGGTNACACCGACTGTAGCNAGCATGCCCATTGCAGCCATTGCAATGCAATAGAGGCCGNANTCNTCNCCACCNAAGTNATTTGCTCCAAAGATACCAGCNGCAATCAGAATGATTGGGATGAAGGTTGACATCATACCGACCGAAAGTCCGGCAATAGCGTTGGTTGCAGGTCCAGTCTTGGACATTTCACCGATGTGAGGAATGGCTTTGGTTTTGATTCCAAAGACGGGCTCGATTCCAGTGTAGTATTCGGTAATGAGGCCGATTGCGATTCCGACAACACTGCCCAAAACAACCGAATGCATGACTCCAGAACTCACATCAATCAAGCCAAGTCCTGAAAATTCAGTGCCAAACATCGAAACAGTTTCGAGCGAAAGGTATCCGCCGATCCAGAAGAGAAGGGCTGCGATGAAGGTCGTGTTACGAAGGGCTGCTGCTGCGTCACTGCCGTTCTTGAGTACGAACATTGAGAACACACCAACAATCGATGCGACATAGCCAATGAGACCGAGCATAATTGGCATCATGATGTAATCGGAAGTTCCGGCAAAGTCCTCAGAACTAGCGATGATCATTGCTGCAATGATAGAACCGACAAAGGATTCGAAGATGTCAGCACCCATTCCTGCGACGTCACCAACGTTGTCACCAACGTTGTCTGCGATCACACCAGGGTTGCGAGGGTCGTCTTCAGGAATACCTGCTTCGACTTTACCGACCAAATCTGCGCCAACGTCAGCAGCCTTGGTGTAAATTCCGCCACCTACACGAGCGAAGAGCGCAATGGATGAGGCACCCATACCAAATCCTGCAGCAGCGGAAAGGTCAGGATTGGCATCGCCAGCTCCGAGCCAATATGCAACGAGGGAGATACCGAGAAGCCCGAGTCCACCAACTGAAAGACCCATGACGGCTCCTCCGTTGTAGGAGACGGAAAGTGCTCCTGCCTTGCCGTCGTTCTTAGCGGCCATGGTTGTTCGACCGTTAGCCGATGTTGCAGCACGCATTCCAGAGAAACCAGCAGCAACAGATGCAAGTGCACCTCCAAAGAAGGCAAGAGCGGTGTTCATGTCATTGAGTTGCGTAAGTGCAATTCCAACAACGACCACGAAAATGGCAAGAACTCTGTATTCTGCGAAAAGGAACGCCATGGCACCTTTTTGAATTTCTTCTGTGATGTTGGCAACCTTATCGTTGTCAATTTTCACTTTGTTCACTTGTTGGTACAGCATAAATGCAATGGCAAGTCCTACGAGACCTGCGACTGCGGCAATCATCGGTATATTATCCATCATAACAGAACACCTGTGCCTTGGCGACCTGAGAACCCCTCATAAGTGGTTCCCCTTTCAAAAGCCGTAGTCATGCCCTTTTTATCACTGGTTCATTCACTCCGAACGTCATTTCGACGAGTGGATAGAGGCAATTGTTGAAAGAGGAGATGCACGAGGGAGGGTTATGGCCATGACTGCCGAGGAGGTACTCGCCGAAATCGGGCCAGTACAAGAGATCCTTGATGAGCACGATGGTGTTGTGACCGTGCTTGACACCAGTGATGGTAACATCATGCTCTCGCTCGATGGAGGGTGTAATGGCTGTTCCTCGACACCGATGACCGCCATGCAAATTTACTATTCTTTGAAAAAATTGGAAGCCATCAATGACGTGATTTTCGTCAATGGGGAACTGCCGGAGTACATGCGCACCTTCATCGATCAAAAGATGGCCAAGGAAGCCATGGAAAACAATTCAACGGGCGATGAGGATAAAGGACCTCAGCCTCAGGGCGAAATCGTTTGATTACTCCTCGGATTTGTCTTTACCAATCGTGTGCGGGTTGGCCCCAAAGGAAACATTCTCTCCCTTGATGTTCATTCGAGCGGAGATAGCGATCACAACACAAACCAAAGAAAGCGGTTTAGGTAAGTAATTCGAACCCCATAAGGTCCCTCCAGATAACGAGAGCCACCACAGAACGAC
Source organism: Euryarchaeota archaeon TMED99 (assembly GCA_002170315.2). GTDB lineage: Archaea > Thermoplasmatota > Poseidoniia > Poseidoniales > Poseidoniaceae > MGIIa-L1. The sequence goes on along the minus strand of NHFA02000043.1, from coordinate 2,171 downwards.
TGCCGCTGCGATCAGACTGAGGGCGATGAGGTTCTGCACAACACGTTCGACTGAGGGCGAACGGGAAAACGAGGCAATGAAGGTGAACAGCACGGCAGAAAACCCACACAGACCCTCGGCCAGTCGCTCAATGGTTGCGGGGTCGACCATGAACAAGGGCAGGGGCCGAAGTTCTTCAATGTGAAGTCGGTATTTGGTTCAGCACAATCTTTGACAAGGGTCGCCGACACAGCACCTCCATGGCAGGCACCGGCTTCTCTCTACCAAAGCCACGTCCGAGTGGCCCACCATACTTTTCTCGCAATCAAGTCGCAAATGCACTGCATCAGGTTGCGGTCCTTTTGGAACTTCAAGGAGCGAATGTGTTCAGAGTCCGATCCTATCAAAACGCGAGCAGAATGCTTGGTTCAATCACCGAGGATTTAGGAGAATTGGTAGCGACTGGCCGCCTGTTAGAGATGAAAGGAATCGGCAAAGGGCTGGGCTCTGCTTTGACCCAAGTGGTTGGCGAGGGGCGTTGGCCTGATGATTGGATTGAACTCCACGCTTCAACGCCTGAAGGACTCATCGAGATGCTTGGCATTCCAGGACTTGGCCCAAAAAGAATCAAATTGATGCATGAAGAATTGGGTGTGGATTCCGTAGCCTCCCTCAAGCAAGCTGCAGAAGCAAACAGAATCGCGCCCATGAAGGGGTTTGGTCAGAAATCACAAGCACGTATGCTTGATGGAATTGAATTGCTTGCTCGATTCCGGGCAAGAAGGAGGCTCGATATTGGCCTCATGTATGGTGAAGCATTCGAGGCAAGGGTCAACCAAATCGATGGCGTCATCAAGGCACAGTTAGCGGGCAGTGCACGACGTCGTAAGGAAACGATTGGGGATTTGGACTTGGTTGTCGCCGTCGACAAAAACAACCATGAGCAGGTGGCAAATGCCATTCTCAGCCTTCCCGGAATTGCAGATGTGAAAGGCGCTGGTGATTCAAAAATTAGCCTGATCCTCGACACGAGTATTTTCGATGGAGGGTTCACTGTAGGCCACATCGACCCGAATGTCTTAGATGCGATCGGAGGGGATGATTACGAACAACTCGAGAGTGGAGGAACGATCGATGCACAAGTGCGCTTGGTTCCAAAAGAAGTGTTTCCATTCACACTGGCATACTTCACAGGCAGCAAAGAGCACAACATCGCCATGCGACAACGGGCCATCGACCGAGGCCTTCGCTTGAACGAGTTCGGGTTGATTCCTGAAGAGCAAGCTGGGGAACTCAAAGGCATGGCTGCAGCGCAGTTTTCTCTTGATGCCTTGGATGAGGCCGCAATATACAGCCACCTCGAATTGGATTGGGTGACGCCGGAATTGCGTGAAGACACAGGTGAAATTGTGGCTGCTGAGTCAAATACACTACCATCGCTGATTACGAACGCAGATATTCGAGGTGCTTGGCATAATCACACCACGTTATCAGACGGTGAAGCAAGCCTCGAAGAAATGGCCGAAACTGCTCGGAAACTGGGCTGGAATTGGCTTGGTATCGCCGACCATTCTCCAACATTGAAGGTAGCCAATGGTGCAAGTGCAGAAGATTTACTCCAACAAGGTGCAACCATCAAAAAATACAACCAAGCTTGGGCAGACGACGGCGTGGATTTCAAAATCTTCCACGGGGTTGAATCGGATATTCTCCCCGGCGGGAAACTCGACCATCCTGATGACGTCCTTTCAACCCTCGATTACACGGTTGCTTCTGTTCACGCTATTTCCAAGTGGAGGGCGAGGGATGAACTTGAGAATACTGAAGAGTTAATCCGCTGCATCGACCATCCTGCAACCACCGTGTTGGGCCATCCAACGGGGAGGATTCTTCAAGGACGGGACGGATACGAAGTTGACTTATTCGCCGTGCTGGAGCATATGGCAGACCATAACAGCGAAGGGCGACTCAAAGCAGTTGAACTCAATGCAAGCCCGTATCGTCTCGATTTGGATTGGCGGCTTTGCAAGCATGCAAAAGGCCTTGGCGTACCGGTGATCATCAATCCCGACGCCCATTCCTTGCGTGGGTTGGCCGACATCAGTTATGGTGTCATGGCTGCAAGAAAGGGATGGTTGGAAGCGCCTGACATTTTGAATTCCATGGATGCTGCATCACTGTCAGCCTTGCTG
>NHFA02000042.1 GCA_002170315.2 Euryarchaeota archaeon TMED99 | reverse complement strand
CTGAAAGCATTGTTTCAGGAGCGCCGAGGCCCATAAAGGCAACAACGCCAAGTGGGTTTTCAAGAGAAATGTCGAATGCAGGGTCGGCAGGATGCATTGTGCCTGACATAGCCATGTCCAGTGTTCCATCAGGGAAGTTGGCTGTTGGCAATGTATCGCCATTAGCTGTATTTGCTCCAGAGATTCCCATACCGGTATCGGATGCTGCCCAAGCACCGTATGCGCCCATGGCCCAGTTCATTCCCATTGCACCATCGCATGGAATTGAAATTCCGCCAGCAGCACAAATGTCAGAGACAGTGGCAGTTCCTGCTTGTGTGGTATTCATGTCTTGGTTGATCATTTGTGCAGCGAATCCAACCTTGGTTAAGTCCATGATTCCGTTAATTGCCATTCCGGTTGCACCGATGACTTGAGGCGTGAAACCAATGTTGAGTTGCGTGATTTCAACATCACAAGGAACGACGGTATCAGCAGAGCACGCATAGGACGTGTTTTCGTGATAGGTAATGGTTCCAGCGTCCGAATCGTGAGAGGTAAAGGTTCGGTCGGAAGTAATGGTGTAGGTGACCGGTCCAATCTTTTCATGCATTGGAGCAGTTCCATTTGCCATTACATCGTCTACGTTGGTTACTGTCCATCCATAGAAGTCTCGGTCGGTCGTTGAAGTGGCCCAGTCAGGATTGATATCTGTACAATCTGCGTTATCACAAATATCGTCCAATGGTTTTGTCTCTGTCGCTTCAAGAACTGCGTCTTCTACTCCACCTGTTGAAAGAACTGAAAGTCCTCCGCTGAGGAGTAAACAGACAAGTCCTGTTGCTAGCATCGTTTTCATTGTCATCATTGACATAAAGGCCCAACGCCAACTTATAGCACATAACAGTTGAGGCGGAAACTAAGTGTTTCTGTGGATATCTAGAACTATGGCTTTTTGCCGGAAAAACAGCGGTGCGGTCTTCAAGGGGGAGTTCTACGCCATGTCATGGCCGAAGGTGATGCAGGGGGCAATCACCCTCAAGGATGGCCAGGACATCTCTGGCTTGAAGGCAGAACACTTGTTCACTTACTGGATGAACAAACTCGACCCACTCACATGCCAAGAGGCCCTGCCAAGCGTACTGGCCCTGGTTTTCTCAATCCGGCAATGGCGCCGGCTCGAACCCGTAGTGTCCTGTTACTCAATGATGCGTTGGAGCACAACTGGTTGGTTCGAGCAGACCAATCGATTCGAGTATTGGATGCTTTATGCGCAACAGGCGTTCGTATTCGCAGATGGCGAAATGAAGTTTCAGCCCCGTTGCAAGAACGCTTGAGAATAACTGCCAATGATTTGGACCAATTCGCCCTTGATTGGGCAAAAGCCTCGCATTCTCTACACCCACCTACTCAATCAATCGAACATCAAGCTGAGGACGATCGGTATGGCAGTAAGTCGGAGCAAGTCTTTGACAATGGGTTGGATTTCCGTAACAAAGATGCGCGTATCGCAATGATTGAATCGGGATACCAATGGATTGATTTGGACCCATTCGGCTCTCCTGTTCAGTTTCTTGATGCTGCTCTTCAAGGCTTGTCAAGAACAGGCGTTTTAGAAATCACAGCCACCGATACTGCGGCACTAACTGGCTCATCTGCTTCAAGTCAAGCCCGAAGATATGGCGCAAAAGGCATCGTTGACGTCTATGCACATGATGATGCTGTTCGACTTCTTCTGGCCACAGTTGCAACCAGTGCTGCTCGATTGGATAAATCAATCACTCCGCTCATGGCTCTCTTTGACGGACACCATGTCCGAATCTCTTGCCTCGTCAAAACAAGCAGAGAAAATGCGAGCAAAATCAGCAACTCGATTGGTTGGAGAGTTCGTGAAAGTGATATCCCGTATCGGTTTGTACAACATCCAACTCCTGAGCAAGTCGAGCGCGCCAGTGGCCCTATGTGGATTGGACCGCTTTGGGATAAGGAAATAGCAGGGCGCATGACCGAACAAAAGGTGCTCGAATTGTGTCAACCCACTGCGCAAGAGCTTGAAGAAATGAAGTCACAAGGCTTGGAGTGGAGTGATGATGACATCGAGTATTCGGCTCGAGAATTAAAACGCAGTGTTCGTTACATTTCAGATGCTGCCGACCTCATGAGTCGTGAACATCTTCTGCTCAATCTCGATTCATTGCCACGATGGGCAGGCGTAGGTGGAGCGCCGAAATTGGAGAAGTTGATTGCCAGTTTAACCGACGGCGGGCATTGTGCTGCAAGACTGCCTGATTTGGAACCCTTACTGATTACAGATGCAGCGTTTGAAGTCGTGCTTGAGCACGTAAGAAAGACTTCACCTTCATCCAAATGAAGGGTCAATATCACGGTCGTTTTCAACCACTGTTGAATCAGGACCTGGCAAGAGCGTGCGGGAATTTTCAAGGACTTCACGGACGCTGTCTTCGATGTTTTGAGCGTTTTCAAGCAACTCGCTGAGTGGGATTTCAATTCCAGTTAACTCGGCAACCGCTTCCACTGCTAGTGCTGCTGCTCGAGCATCTGGATACATCGGGCTTGCTTCTGCCAACAAAGCAGTCACATCAATGCCAAGCCGGTCGCCTTCACCAAGAAGGAATCCAGTGATACCTGCTACTATCCCTTGTTGAATCGGTTCAATGCCGGCTCGATGAAGTCGATCTCTAGCAAGTTGGGACGAACCAACACCAAACAGTTCTCCAGTCGCTACATCTTTGCTGGATTGAACCAANCCGTCGATGATGATGAGGCGGTCAAAACCACCACGAGTGAACCATTCGAGAACAGTTGATGCAAACATGATGTCTTGCTCATCCTTGAATTGTATTTCAGAAGTAAAAACGCCAATGCCATCGCCTTGATAGACGCGAACGGGGTGTTTTGGAACCTCGTTGTGAATCAAGGCCACTGCAGGGAACTCTGCATTCAATACCGTACCCAGTTGTTTTAGTTTGAGCGTTTGAATAATGTGAGAAGCGGCAATTACGCCAACCATTCCGGCNGTAGTGAATCCTGCAACGGCCACACCGCCAGTTGTACGCGGGTCTGCACCGTCTTGAAGNACGAGNGCNTANCCTTTGAATTCATGTTCCATACTCTTCCCCCTTGTTTGAGCGTGAAGGCGTTCTATGAAAAGTCATACGGTAGGGCTAATCTTCCCATACCGCCCAATCTTCCCATCCTTCTTCACGATACCACCAAACGCCTTCTTCGTCTTCCCACCATTCAGTTCCTTCTTCATCGACCGTNATGCCNTCATCNTCNGTTGTTTCTTCAGCGNNGTGTTCGGTTTCTTCATCNAGGGTTTCAACCTCNTCTTCAAAGTCATCNTGGAANTCTTCAATNTNCACTCNTCCATCGACTTCNTCAAAGAGNGANGGGCGNCGTTCTGGTGGCGTTAAGTCGACTTTTGCTCCGGTATCTTCAGACTTCATCTCATCAAGAGAGCGACTTGGTTTACTCACCGGAGGTGAATCTTCTTCCTCATCATCATCATCAAACTCTTCGAACCAGTCATCCTCTTCTTGCCGAGGCCGTAACAATACGAAGGCGGCACCAAGTCCGCCAAGAACGAGGACGGCTATAATTCCGCCAACAAGTGCACCAGAGCCGCCTTTTGTTTCAGCAGGCTCAGTGTCAATTGGTTGGTCCACTTCTAATTGAGCCGCAAGTGTCCACTGGAGTTCTCCCTCGGTTGTAGCGGAAGGCGAAGACATGGTTGAGCAGCGACCTGTGCCGTCATCCATGCAAGTGAGTGTGAACACATAACCGACTCCTTGTAGACCTGGGAACAATCCATCGGATGGGCCGTTTCGTATTGGGGTAAACGTGATCTCGAGCGTTTCATTGACGCTCATTGTAAGGATTGGTCCCGGCCCGGTCAAAGAAGGGTGCTCAAAAGAAAGTGGCGGAGGTGTAGCCGGAATGACTGCCCAGCTAAAGCCAATTTGAACCTCAAAGGGATTTGGGTTGGTTAGCGTACATGTAATCGGGGCATCAGTCGAGTTCTCTTCCCAAGCATAGGTAACAGCTTCACAAGAAACGGTGCCTGCAAGCGTCACATCAGGGAAAGAAGGGAGGGTGGTTTCGTTATCGGTTTCATTAGATGTTTCATTGCCAGTATCATCTACTTGTCCAGAGAGGAAAGTGAAAGAAAGTGTTGAGGCGGGAGTAGGAGAGTACCAATCTTGGTTCGTTGAGGGCGTTAAAGTCAACACGTCNGTTGAATTTGCGCTGCCTGAAAGGGTAATTTCGCCACCCTTAATTTCTGCAATTCCTGAATCGGTGATGTTTCCTGCTGCATCAGTCAAATACCAATCATAGTTGATGTTGGCAAGACGTGCGCTCTGTGCGGGTAACTCCGGAGTTATCGAAGCAGTCACGGAGTACTGATNGGAGACNTCGAGTTGAATCGGTTCTGAAGGCGCCGAAACGGTNGCTCGNAACAAGCCCAATCCGTTCAAAGTCGCTGTCGTCAAGTCCGCTGGCTGGATGNCGGCATTACCTGTAGTTCCAGCGTATTCAGCAACCAAGGAAACGTCNCCNACAAAGTCAGANAANGAATTGGCCAACTCCGTCAAATCCTCAACTTGAACAGCACTCCATTTTCCATTTTCATCGGTTACGCCAGAAACGACGTGGTCGAAATTATCNGGGCCAATGAAATGCAANTCCAAGTTTTGCATGGGAATGCCTTCTCCTGCGCTNGAAAGCGTGAGGTTGAGATACAACGAATCTAAGGCGCTGATTTCAAAGGAGTTTGCGTCCGAATAACCNCTTGTCTCCATCTCAAAAATGAGGTCTGTAGAACGCAAGGAGTTGTTCTGTGATTGAACTGGACCGAACAATGCGAAGTTTGTACTCGTATTGCCATAGGAATCGTAAGCAGCTACAGCAATCCAGTAATCTGTTCGNTCGACCAAAGCATCGCCGTTCCCTTGAGTCGTAACATTCGTTGTCAATGAGCCGATGAAAGGAGTAATAGTTGCAACCGAGGAAGTAGATTGAAGGGAAAGAATCTCTTCGGATTCGACAAATATTCTGTATTCAGAAACGAGTTCGGTTGAAGCATTCCAGGTGACGGAAAGGGAACTTCCGTTATCTTCCGCGGTGTCTGCAGCAGCGAGACCTTGGACCGGTAGAGGTGGTGAAGGGAATGGTATGGTGATTGAAAGGCGAGCNGAGAGTTGACTTGTCACACCAAAAGGATGGAGGGAACGGACAGCATAATCATAGGACTCGCCTGGAGAAATATCGACATCCAATGTGAAATTAAGGGGGGTCGAAAAGGCTGGATTGTTCATGTCAAACGTATCGCCTTGTGGCACTTTAAAAATTTCAAAGAGTTCCAAATCGTCTCCAAAATCAATGAGGTCTTGCCAAGAGATGGCCACGCGTTCAGCCGTCAATTCGTCTACGCTCAAAACGGGCGTAGGGGGCAAAGCCAAATTCGGAGCACCGGGGATGTAATCAGCATTGAGACTCGAAATCGAGAGGATTCCTGTCTTTGTTGAAAGGAACGGTAAATCGATGAGGATGAGTCCTGTACCTGCCGTTTGTTGCTGATTGATGATATTGGTCAAATTACCAACTGCTGCTGGATTGTTCTCGACAATGAAATCGATATCGTAGCCGATATCCATGTTACTGAGGTTGAAATGTCCGGTTCCAGATGACGAGAAACTGAAGGAGAGAAGATTCATTTTGATATCATAATCATGTGTAGTAAATGCTTGGCCGCTGGTCAATGGAGAAAGAAGGGTTGGCAGAAGGCCGAAGGTGTCGGAGAAGGCCAAAGGCGCAGTTCCACCAACGCCATCCCCAGCATATCCAAGAGCGAATAAATCATCTTGACCGTTTTGATCGATATCCATCGAAATTGAGTTCCACGACCCTATGAACAGTCCGAAGGTTGTACCTTCACCTGCCGTGATAATGTGTTCAGGAAGGCCGTCTGCATCCATATCAATAAACCTCGAATCTTGCGGGCAAGACCAAGGTTCCAGAACCGTTTGGGTTGCTGTGATGTTGGTTGTTGAAATATCGAAAACGCTGATGTTACCCTCGATAGTCTGAGCATTGCCATCGCCTGAAGCAAGTCGTGGAGCAAGGAGCGAAAGCGTGCCATCTCCGTCGTGGTCTGCGATGGTTACGTTGACAAAAACCCGTGATGAGGCTACGCTTGTCGTGTTCCAACTTGTACCATTATTTTCAGCAAGAACGAATCCCTGCATGGTTGAAGAAAAGAGGTCGATGTCNCCGTCTTGGTCAAAGTCGGCACCGGTAATTTCGGATTCTAAACCATCAAATGAATAGATATCTAAGGCCAATGCGTTGTTNATCCACTTCACGTGGCTCGTATGGCCTGTATAGTCGACTACGAGAGCTGTAAAATCACCTTGAGGGCCGTTAAAATGATCCGCATACATTGCTGTGAGTTGGGTTGGCATCACTGTTCCATTTGCGTTAACGGTGAGTGTTGNATTGTCTTTGAAATTACTGTTTTTGNCATCATAAGTACGAAGTGACACAATTCCGCCTTGGTGTATTGAGAGAATATCTGCATTGCCATCGCCATCAACATCGCCGACCTGAGCTGCAATCAAATCTGCTGTAAGCGAAACGGATGTCGCGTTTGAAAGCATTCCAGTGGTGGCGTTTGTTTTGTGGATGCAGACCATATCGTCACTGGGGGCTATTGAAACAACATCAGAATGACTGTCATTATCAATATCGATGACAACAATTTCTCCACCGCTTCCGCATGTAGGAGTCCANGAGGATTGGGTAATTCCTGCCGATGCATTCCAGTTGAGAGAAGCAAGTGCCGGGCCAGCAGAAACGCCGGGGAGGTTCACATCGGCTTTNACGACAACCTCGTCAAGCGTATCGTTGTCGAGGTCTCCGGTCTCATAAGTGGTGATGTTGTCAATTGGGAGGAGGCCTGCAGGAACTTGAGATGTGAAGGAGATGTCCATTGTCCCACTGTCAATCACAGAATTATGTGGTAAGTAGAATGGAGAGGATTGTACTGAACCGTTTGAATAAATCGAATCNCTTGAGGCGTTATTCATGAATTTATTCTGATGTCCAAGGTCTCCAAAGCCAAGCCCATCAAATGCCCATTCATTGATGCCGTCTAACCCTATGTCAAGAGAAACTTGCCCTGGAGAGGCAACTTCATCTTTCGCNTTTATCATGAATTGACCTGATTGAAACGTTACATTGCGAGGTACTTCNAGCGAATAATTGGTATCTAAATTATCAGCGGTAAGCGAAATGTCAATTGATGCAGAACCATTCGAAAAAGTGTTAATTGTTCCCGCTTGGCTGTTCGCGCTCCCAAGGAAAAGAGCACTTGATTGCGCAAAAACCAACAATGCAAGTACGAGGAGTGCGGAAACTCGATTTTGATTCATTCTGTTCATCCTGCCGGCACAAGGGGCAACCCCCTTACAAAATCCAAGGCGCGTGGTCGGGTTTTCAAGCCTTTGTTCAATTCCCTACTCAATATCCCTCATCCAAAGTCGCTAAAGGGTTAAGAGCATTGATTCAAAGGAAAGCATAAGTTGGGATGTTTCAATGGACAGGACAGTGAAAATTTCAGTAACGGCAGGTGATGTCGAAATTGATCATGAGGGTTCCGCTCCTGCTATCGGAGAAATGCTAGCAATTCTTCGACAAGATGATTCGTGGAGCATCATGATCGAGCGATTAAAGGTCGCTAAGAATGCTGTAATGGAGACAAATAAATCGTCGAAGAAAGGANGCGGAGATGCTGGGCGTGGAGCAGATTTTGCCGCTTTGATTGAAAATTGTTCACTGAAACGCAAACCAGAACAAGTCCTCGGAGCCATACATTATTTGCGAGAAATCGAACGTGTAATGGACAGTCCGCCTCGCATAATCAATCAACTGTTTGAAGATGCAGGCATGGAAGCCCCAGGCAACCTCTCACTGTATCTTAACCGATTACGNGAAAGAAATTTTCTTGTCATNCCAGATGGAAGTGAAGATAAAAATCGATTTGCTGTTTTGAGCGATGAAGGAAGAGCGCATCTGGATAAAAACGCTGGAAAGTGAGGGAGAAATATGGTCATGTCGGGCGGGGGCGAAGATGACCCTCGAGAATCCAGTGGCGAAACTTCGGTTCAGTTGGANTGGTCGTTTCAAAANCACACAGAAGCCATACTCCGCAAAGGTAGACATGCAGGCTCGACCTTTCGAAGAGCNATTCTTGACAAAGCAGATTTGACTGAAGGTGATTTTGCNAACTGTGATTTCCGCAGAGCATCGATGTATGAAGCGGATTTGATGAAATCTGCTTTTGATGGTTCGGATTTTCGAAATACAGACCTGCGCAAAGCGCGCTTGAATCTCTCTAATTTTAGGAACTGTCAATTTGCTGGAGCGGACCTACGCGGGATTCGGGGAAGGTATGCTATTTGGCAGGGAAGCGATTGGTGGAANGCGAAACTTGACGATGATTTGAGAAAAGCGCTTTCTAAAAAATGGCCTCAACCAAGTTCAGAATAACTCATTCTTCTGCATCTGTTTTGAACACTACTTTTTGCTCAGGATACAGTGCCAATCGTGCTCGTGCGTTGATAAGAGGAAGCGCGGCCACACCTGCACACATGAACATGCAAACGCCACAAAAGTACGCTGTGATTTCATAGGTGAGGAGTAAAACTCCAACCAAGTGAGTATCGGCTGCGCCTTTGACAAGGAGGCTGCCCCCAATGCCGGAAGCCATTCCAGTGAAAGCACCGCTGAGTGCTAATTTAGCACCAGAGCCTTTGAGTAAAAACAGAAGAATGCCCCCCACAAAGAGCATGATACTGGCAACACCAAGCCCATAGCCTCGAAGGGCATAACCACCCGATTCTCTTGCAGCGTCATGGAATTCCTGATATTGTTCAATCGAGACATTCTCCGACCCGTCTCCTTGACTGTTTGGAGTAACCAGAAGCATCTCCACCTCCGCAGTTGAGAGGTCTTCTGCTTGATGCAAAGAAACATCACCATAGGCCTGGAAAAAGAGGAATATGGCGCCAAAAATCAACAGGATACCTACGGATTTAGGGCCCTTCGTATCNGGGCGAATGGGGAACATATCAGGAATGTGTTCCGGCTGGTTTTCGCTCATACGCATCGAAAATCCAAGATCGACATCCTCGGAAGAATTGGATGGGTTTTCTTTTCCTTCATGTGTCGAAATTTTCGTTTTTGAATCGCTCATACTGATGACTCCTTCAAGTGCTGAAGTAAACCTTCTTTGACGTCCTCTGGGATGAGTTTAGATTCAAGAGAATCCATGTCAACACAAACGGTGACTTGTGATGAGCGCCANAGTAATTCTTGATTTTGATTGTGAAATTCATAGCCCCAAGTACAGGATTTTGAACCAACTTTCTCAAGCCAAATCGTTGCATGGACAATATCTCCATAGCGTAGAGGAGCGATGAAGTCAGTTTCGATATGGACAACGGGAAAACCTATTCTTCGAACATCAATCATTTCAGGATANCTTGTGCCGCACATTGGCTCCCAACATTCCTCAAAGAAACGGTGGGCCAAATCGTAGATTCGTGGGAAATAGGCGATGTTGGCATTATCCAACATGGGATAGTCGACTCGACGTGCCAATTGAACCGCCATAGTTCGACCACATGCTTCGTCATCAAGAAGGCTTGTATTCGAAGCGAGAAACAGGAGCAAAAAGCAACCCGTTGCGCTTATATCCGATTGGTTAGTGGCCGAACTACAAGGCCCTATAGTGTAGCTTGGATATCACGCCGGCTTGCGGAGCCAGCAACCCGTGTTCGAATCGCGGTGGGGCCGCTCTTGTCACTCAGCGGTGCAACCGCTGCCTAAGATTGAATTTTCCAATCGTGCATTTCCCAATTCTGGTCTTTGGCAAATTGTTTGAAAGAACCTTTCGAATTGATTGCAACCGGATGACCAGTGATTCGCATAAACCAAGAGTCCGCCATCGTATTGCCATAACCATAACATTGCTCGAGGTCATGTCCATTTTCTTCAGCATCTTGCTGAACGACAGGAACCTTTCNTTTTCTCCTCGGAACAGACCACCCTCGTTCTGAGCCGCTAAGAATTCCTGAACGGTTTTCTGGCCCACAACCGTATACAGCATCCATTCCGAGCACCTCTGCCATGGCTTCTGCCATCGGGGCAATCGTAGCGGTAACCAGAACCAGGCGATGGCCTTGCTTTCGATGCCAGTCAAGTTTGTCTCGTGCTTGCTGCGTAATTTTAGGTGCGAGTTTATTTCTCGCAATATCTTGAGATAGTTTTTCCAATACTTCCCATGAAGAAAGAGAAAAATGGCCGCGATTACGTGCAGCATCGTACGGTGCTCGTAAGCGTAAGAGATTGAAAAGAAAACCAATACTCCAAGCGACCGTTCCGTAAGGTATCCTCCAAGGTCGCCGAAGGCCGAGAACTGCAGTCAATGTTTTTTCACTCGAAGCATCCAGAAGGGTGCCGTCAAGGTCAAAGTAGGCCGCAACACCTCCCCGCATGATTTCTCCTCACTTCTCAATATACATGAGTGCCACCCTTGTAAGTGGTGTCGAATCAACGATTATCAGGGGCTTCTGAACATCCTGTTTCACCGTATACTCGACGTCCAGCAGTGTGGTCTTGCCACCAAACGAGATATTGGCCAAGGTGGCGAGGAATAAAAAAGCCAACTTTTCGTGGAGTAAGTCCGTGATTTCGCATCGAACGGTCGTTGGAAAGGCTAGCGACGATGGATTGGGCTGAGCACCCGGGGTTCGCTCCGACAAATTTGAGTATCTCGTTTTTTAATCGCTCATAGCGTGCTTGCTTTTGGGAACCTTTTCCTTCTCTGCGTGGTGGCATGAAGTAAAAATCACTGTTAACCCATATCAAAGAAACCATGGGGGCCCCATCCAAAAAAGGGGAGAAAATCAATCAAAAGTAACGTTTTGTGTTGTTTTCCAGTTCGCTGTTGCCAATTTCTTAGCCTTGCCGTCAGCGATGATTGGATGAATATCTTTTAGTCGTCCATGCATGCCTTGAACATGGAATTTAACTCGGAGTTCTGCTGCTTGGTCACGAACAACCGCTTCCATTTGAGCCTCATCAAGGTCAATCGATGCAAGTGATGCGCCATTCGAAAGGCTGGAGATCGTGAATGTCGTTCCTGAAATGGAAAGGGCTGGTCGAAAATCCATATCGTCAGGATGTTCCATCCAAACTGAAACATCCACAGATAACGAGTCTCGGATGTTAACTCGGCTAATTTCTACAGTATCGACCATGTGGCTCAACTCATCCGAAGTGTTCCCGCTTCATACACCTTCCCATCGGTCAAAGTGGTTACTCATAAGCAATTTCAGTTAACTTAGGGATCAAGAGAGTAACGGTCACAGTGAGGGTCCAATCGTTACCAGGGTCGGGGTCTGGAGTTCCTGCAAACAACGGATCTGGGTCTGCTTGTTGAGCAGATACAGACCAAATCCACGTTCCTTGCCCCGAGCGATTTCCTGAGGAGTCGAGGAGTCGTTGAAGAAGTTGTTCTTCGGAATCAGAATCATAAATTCCATCCTCTCCAACCGGATTCATATCATCAAGCGACAGTGAAGCTGAAGCAGTTTCATTGGCGGTCAAGTTTCCACCTTCTGTCTGGGCCGACTTGTCATATCCATCGTCAATGATGTATACGGAGAGTGTGAAGTTATCTTGAGGAGCAAGAACATCTTGTTGCAATTCTAAAATTCCAATAAATGCAGAGATGCGACCTTCTTCACCTGGCGTAATGTTCCCTTCCCATTCTTGGCCTTGGTCAAGATATTCATCCCAAGTGTACTCTATTTCTTTCGTCTCCCAAGTGACCTCATACCGCCGTGGGCTGATAACGAGTGTGAACAATTCTTGAACCATTGAATCGGTAGAATCAATCGCTTTGAGACTTCCCTGAATGGTTCCCGAACGATTAGTAGGTAACAAAACCGTTGAATCGGTAGCGTCGATGTCGTTTCGCATATCGCCATCGCCATCTGAATCTTCACCCCAGTTTAAGTCCCATTCAAACCTCAATTGCTCACCTTCGGGGTCGAAGCTGGAACTTGCGTCTAACCGGACCGAATCGCCAGAACGAATCGAATCGGGATAGGTGAGATTGAGGTTTGGTGCTCCATTCACGCTGATCGTCGATGTAGCACGGTCTTGGCCACCTTGGTCATTGACAACGGTCAATTCAGCAGTGAATATTCCAAATGTTTCGTAACGGTGTGAAGTGAAGCCTGTTGTTGTTTCAGCGGTTTGGCCATCACCAAAGTCCCAAAGAAATTGTGTAATGACGCCTTCGACTGGCTCAGATTCTCGAGCATCAAAAGTAACTGTCTCACCTTCTTGAATCAGTAAAGGGTATGCGGTGAGGTTGGCTCGAGGGTCTACGGCGAAATTCAACGCACCGGTACATCCGGCAAGAAGACTCGAGCAGACAAGAAGCCCAACCATGAGCAAAGAGCGAACGAAACGTCCACTCATAATTTGCTGCATGAAAAATGCTGAAGCCCCACCCTATCTAATAGTTCGTGCGATATTCTCAAACAGTTCGCCTATTCGAACTGGGAAAATCGCTCTCTGAATTATTCAAATTTTACTTCTTCTGGAAGGTCGCCTTCAACAATTGCCGATTCAAGATGGCTGCCGATTTCTTCGACCGAGAGATGTTCAACAACGTTCATTTCTGAATAGTCTTCAGGCTGTTCCTCCTCAGATAACAATTCCATCATTTCAACATCTCCTGCATCATAATTGGATGCAGATGTAGGCATAGGTTCCTTTTTCTCTTTCTCATCACTGGATTCTAATTCATTCATCGCATCATCAATAACGCTTTGTTGGCGCTCAACAAAAGCCTCAGCCATCTCCTCTTGATGAGGGTCTTGGAATTCCTTTGGCTGCTCTTCGATTTGCTCCGGCTTTGAAGTAAAGAGAGTCTTTAGCCGATTGACGAAGCCCATAGTTGCTCCAACAAAAGGACGAGTATGGCGTTTGTGATTGCTTGTATGTCAAGGGTGATGTTCAAAGGGGGTCAGCGGTGTTGTTCAACTATGGCCCCGAATATCCTTGAAGGTGAGCGGGTTCTTTCCTTTGATTTGGAGACCACGGGAATCTCAACCTCTTCGGACCGCATCGTACAAATTGCCTTGGTCGGGGCACAAGCAGATGGAACACCCGTTCACTATGAGCGCATCATTAATCCGCGCAGGCCCATACCGTATGGAGCAAGTAATGTTCATGGGATTTTTGATGCTGATGTTCGAGGCAAAGGTGACTTTTCAACCATTGTCGATGAAGTGGCGAACTTGATTGAAGATTCGGTTATTGTCGGACACAATGTTCGTAAGTTCGATCTTGAAATGCTTGAAAGCGAATTTCTTAGAATGGGGAAGCGTATGCCTCGTCCAAAGGCTGTCATGGACACGTATGAACTGGTTCGCAGACTCAATGTCCCTCGACCCCACAATTTGGGCGCACTCTGTACTCGGCACGGGATTTCATTGGAAAACGCCCACACTGCTGCGGCGGATGCTGCTGCTTCTCTGCTGCTGTTTTGGCGATTATCGGTTGACCATGCACCTTCATTTCGACGTTCATTGGAAGAATTAGAACGATGGGCTGTTCATGGAAACATCACTTCAGATGCAACTGATTTAGGAAGAGGTTTGGGCGACTTAGAATTAGTTGACAACCTTGGAAAAATTCGCAAAGATGGCAATCAAATGATTCTCGCCTTTGGCCGACATAAAGGCCGAGACATCAAGGAAATTCATTTTGAAGACCCCCGTTATATCCACTGGCTCTTGTCAGCGAAAGGGATTGAAGATGAATCGGCGCGAGAAGTTATTCGCACGTATCTTGATTCTGACCAATGATTGGTCTCTCGCAATGCGGATATGACGGCTGTTTGGAGGGTCCAATGTGTGCATATGTTTCCAAGGATATTCTTTGATTTGACTTATGGACTCCAATCTCGATAGAGGACATAAGCCGGTCCTTCAATTGGGGGCTGTTCATCCATTTTGTCGAGGAGCCAAATAGACCAATCTAAGACCTCATTATTATCCAATACTAAACCCTGATTTTCTGCATTTGCTTGCAGCAATTGAACAAGTGTTCGGAATCTTGCCCCTACCATTCCGTTTATTGGTTGCATGAATCGAGTTACAGACTTGAAAGATAATTGTCTTTCGAAAGTCATCATTCCAATTGAATTCGTATTTATGGCCAAGAAATTTGTAGCATCCTTTTCCTTTCTGTCGAGTTTAGCTAAATCTTCAAGGGTAAAATTGTCAGACAATTTATTGACTAAAATCGACAGTCCTGATTGATACATAGGTGATGCCAATAGATTTGCAATTTCTCTGGATGCTTCTCTTTCTCTTGCTTTGTTCAGCTCGATAATTTGCCTGATACCAAATAACAGCGTAACCAAAATGGCTAATCCTCCAAGAATTTCTCCAAGGTTAGCCGCTTGTTCAAGATTCATATTTTGAATATTATAAATCAGTTAATTATTGTTCGTCCAGTCAAACGAAACTTATACTCAAACTGTCACAAAAGTCCTTGTATCGCATACAATACATGGGTAGGCATGAATAGAGCCCACTGCAAACCCACGAATACAGGTTAATCGTGTACAAAGGTACTTAGCATAACCCCTCGTGAGCGTATGGTATTAATTTATACATGAGCAGTTTAATCATCATCATCATTGTGATAGGTTATTTCTCCAGTGTCGCCATCCCAGTCTAATTTGCAATGCGAACACCGAAAGGTATTGGTTCTTGCATTCCGTGAGACATCCGAGACGTCTTCATCACTTCCACACTCAGGACAAT
>NHFA02000041.1 GCA_002170315.2 Euryarchaeota archaeon TMED99 | reverse complement strand
TGCGTATCAAGGAAACTATGTTGTTGAACATCCAGCAGGTTCTGGTGTTCTGTATATTCCACTTGAATCCGGAGGCGTTTCCATCGGTGCAGGAGAGCCAGGCGTTGACACACACTGGGTCCTTTGCGATGGACAAGAACCAAACCAGCCTTCAGGAAACCCTTGTGCTGGTCTAAATGTATCAGTTTGGGATAACACAACTTCAGGAGCAATTGGGGACATTTACGAATATCCTGCAAATTCAGATACTTATTACCAGATCATCTTCACTCATGAGGATGCAAATGGTGGACCGAACTGGGTTGCAAACCCTGTTGAAGACGGCAGTGCAGATGAATTCTGGGTGCCTTATTCTTGCCCTTGTAAGGAAACATGGGCGGCAAATGGTGAGCCTGTATGGGCAGCAAATACTGCTTATCTAGGAAACTATGTTGTCGAACATCCTGCAGGTTCAGGTAACTTGTATATTCCTTTAGAACCGACTGGAGTCTCTACTGGTGCTGGTGAACCGGGCGTTGATACGCACTGGGTTCTTTGTAACGGAAATGGAGCAAACCCAGGGCCTTGTGAAGGAATTACCACATCCGGCGTTTGGAACAGTACTACTATGGTTTCTGTTGGTGATATTTACGAATATCCGGTAAACTCAGGCATGTATTACCAAGTGACTCAAGTTGATCCAAATGGTATGGTCTCAACTGCCCCCGGTGAGGACCAAGATTATGAGTTTTGGACGCCATATGCTTGCCCTTGTAAAACAACTTGGATAGCAAACGGTCAACCCGTATGGGATAATTCAATCTCTTTCTATTCTGGTAATTCTGTTGTGGAATGGCCAGCAAATTCTGGATTGCTTTACATCTCTGAAGCCGGTGGAATTACCGGTGCAGGAGAGCCAGGAATTGACGGTCACTGGATTCCATGCGACGGAAACCCAGAAGTCGCCCCAGACCTTGAGTCTGTAACTGATTCTCTACCGAGTATCAGCGCTGCACTTACCTTGCTCGGCCTTCTCGGTGCTTCTGCATTTGTCGGTCGAACTCGAATTGAGTGAGATGTTGAAAGACACTTTCCCTCTTGATTGAAGGGTTGTAGTCTTGAAGGATGAACGCCTCCGCTGAAGCATGGCCGACCCAATTCGCACAGAACCAGTCGGTAATGTCGAGGATGCTGCGGCGCTTGACCCTGGGCAATTAGGCTTCATGTGTGGTATTGAGGTTCACCAACAACTCGCTACTGGGAAATTACATTCTCGACAACCCGGAGTTCTGTATGATGTTACAATTGACACGGTTCCGGAACAATGGAAGCGATTTAACCGACGACTTCGGGCAGCTCGTGGTGAAGGCGGGGCAGTTGATATTGCAGCACGTTTTGAAACACGACGAAACCGTTCCTTTGTTTACGTTCAATCTCCGAATGCCGGTCTCATTGAACTTGATGAACAGCCACCGCTTACGCATGACGAAGATGCAGTATCGATTGCTTTAACCGTCTCTGCATTGCTTAACGCAAAGCCAGTAACTCTTCTTCAAACGATGAGAAAAACAGTCGTCGATGGTTCAAACACCAGTGGTTTTCAGCGAACCTCTTTGGTATCGATTGACGGCGTTCTTCAAACTGAAACAGGCCCAGTTGGCATTGACGTTTTGTGCTTGGAAGAAGACAGCGCTCGAAAACTTGACACCGTTTCTACGGGTGAGGGTGAACAAGTCATCTACAACCTCGACCGTTTGGGTTTGCCGCTGATTGAAATCGCAACAGCCCCGGACGTTCAAAGCCCAGAACACGCCAAAGAAACCTCGATGGCACTCGGCCGATGTTTGCGTCAAACTCGACAAGTACGCCGGGGGCTTGGCAGTATTCGTCAAGACCTGAATGTTTCATTGGCTTGTGGTGACCGTGTTGAGATCAAAGGTTGCCAAGACCTCTCCTGGATTCCGCGCATTATTCGTTTAGAAATGTCGAGGCAATTACATTTCTATCGTTTAGCGAATGAACTGAGAGCACAAACCTCTTCGCCACCTCTTCCACCAGACCGTAGAAGTGACGATGCCTCTCTCGAGGCTGAAGTTGCTCAAACGGTTGCTGCACATCTTCCATTGACACTGGAAAACGTCAGTGAGTCTTTTTCCTCTTGTGATTCAAAAATGGTTCAATCTGGTTTGAACAGTGGCTCGATTATGCTCGCTCTGCCACTCCCCGGTCTTGCTGGTAAATTCGGTGTAAAGTCAGCGGATAAAGAGGGTGCACAATTACCTCGCTTAGGGCGTGAGTTGGCAGGAGCCGCAAAACTTGCTGGCGTCAAAGGTGTTTTCCATTCTGATGAATTGCCGGCCTATGGAATTGAATCAGAACATGTTGATGCAGTTCGAAATCATCTTTCACTGGACATAAACGATGGTTTTGTCTTGTGCTTAGCACCTTCATGGCAGGCAGAGTTGGCACTTGAAAGCGTACTTACTCGGGCCCGTATGGCTTGGCATCGTATCCCGCAAGAAGTTCGAAATGTTGTCGTCAAGAAAGGTGCGCCAGAAGACGGCACAACCTCGCCCATGCGGCCTTTACCTGGCGGTGCTCGAATGTATCCTGAAACGGACGTCCCCGTCTATGCACTCGGTTCAGAGCGATGGCAAGAGACGCTTGAGAACCTTCCAATGACGGATGATGAAAGGCAAGAAAGAATCTCTCAATACGAGGTTTCAAACGACCAAGCAAGCCAGTTATTGGCGAGAGAATTGGACGATGTATATGTTCAGTATGCTTCTCAGTTACCGCACAAAGGCTGGGCAAGCGTCGTTCTTGAGAACGATACCGCAGACCCTGAACTATGTGCGAATGTCATGGCCGTCAAGGAGGCTGGTCTCATTACCCGTGAATCCATGAATGAAATTATTGAGCACTTCAACGGTAAATTACCGAACAGTGAGCAAATTGCCGCCTATGGTGAAGCAAATGGCTTCAAACCCGCAGATGAAGGAGACCTCGGTGCGATTATTCAAGCGATTGTAGCGGAGCGAGCAGATTTTGTTCGAGAGCGAGGCATGGGTGCAATGGGCCCTCTCATGGGCGTAGTCATGCAGGCAGTTGGTGCTGCAGATGGAAAAGTCGTCAGTGCTCTTCTCCGTGAAGCGATACAGAACCTTTCGGAGTGAATCACGTGTCTCGGCGCTTTCTAGCGTTGCTGTTACTCAGCGTCCTCCTCCTTCCCTTGATTTCAGCTCAAGAACAATCAAACGAATGGGAAGAAAACAACGCTTTCGTTTGGGAATATCAATTTGAATCAGGTTTCATATCCACTTCACCCTTGTTTACTGGAGAAGAGATACTGGTACGAACTTCAGGCAACAGTGGGCCGGCAGTCACCGCCTTTGACTTGGCCGGGGAGATACTTTGGCAGCGTGTGAACAATCATTCGACAAATAACGATATGTCTCCATTGCTTCATGTCTCAGCCGGTCAAGGCGAGTGTGGCTCTTGGCCAGAAATGGTCCTGGTAGGATGGACTGATGGCCGAATCGAGGCACTTTTACCCTCCAACGGTGAGTTGTTTTGGTCAGCACAGTCTGAAGTTGCTGGCTGGGGCGTGACGGGTGAATTTGCTTTAGATGACGAATTTGTAATTGTTCCAACACGCAAAGGAGTTGGGCAGTATTGCTTGGCCGATGGTGAACAGCAATGGTGGAGTCAGACAGGGCTTGCTTGGAGAAATGGCGTCGAAGTTGTCGAAACAGGGTATTTCTTGGGCGACGAATCGGGCACGCTCTGGCATGTCGACAGAGAGGGAGAAACAATCTCCTATCCACTCGGACTCGGAAAGATCCGCCATGCGCCACTTTTCAGTGATGCCGGACTTCTCGTTCACGCTCAAGCCCCCTCCTCAAGCACGGTGGTTGTTGTCGATGTATCTGATGGCAGCGTGTCACAACAATTCCCTGCTGGCTCATCCCCTGCTAAGCCGAGTTTACGAGGGTCATTTTTGGTTACTGGCGACTCTTCATCAGTTCAGATCTTCTCGTGTACAACACTTTGTGAATCGGTCGCTGAGGTGCCGTTCCATACCAACGGAGAACTGCGTTGGCTTGACGATGAACTTATCCTTGCCCCCTCAAATACTCCTGATTCGAATTGGGGCATGTTTACTTTTGACGGCCTTGACAATCTCACCCTCACTTCACTCGATGTCGGCATTTACGGCTATGGAACTGCAGCACCACTGCAGTTTGTTGACGATGAGAAAGTGTTCACCGTATTTGGCAACGATCAGGCACTCCTCCGAGTCTTTAGTCGAGCAGCCGATGAAGAAGCACAGCCACAGCCCCAACCTGCTGCTGACTTTGATTGGGGAGTTCAAGGGCTCATTTTCATCATGTTCCTCCTGATTGGTTCATCTACAATTCTTTTTTTAAACGGTAAAATTGAATGGTTTTTCAGAACATCCAGTTTATTTTTCCTTCTCCTTTTCTTACTGATTCTTCCCGATTTGTCCTCTCAATGGTCCAAAGCCTTTGACGAACAATTCCCAGCCGACGCTGTTAATGAGCAATGGAATGATCAGTGGCCAGAAGCGTGGATGGATACGCAAATCGTCATTATTGAAATCGATGGAGAAGAACAAGTAATCGGTGGTTTGACTGGGCACGAGACAGTTTACTCCTTGACTCAGGATGCGTGTGAGCAATTGGGCTTTGAACTGGGCGTTGAGTTGACTGAAATCGGATATTATATTGAATCAATAAATGGCATAGAAGCCAATGGTTGGGAATATTTTACAGACGGGTCAAAAGGTGTAGTTTCTGTTGATTCCGCAAGCATTCAATCCTCTGCAATTGTTCGCTGGACTCCTGTATAACTTAGGTAAGCCTCAAATCATCAACCCTCTTGGGTCGAATCATGTTCCAAGCAATGGGCGCTCACGGCCCCGCTCTTTCTCCTCTTGCGGAGTTGTTGCTGGATGTCGTTTTGCTTGGCAGTGCCTTTGTTCTCTTGGCACGGCCTACTAAGCGCCCATTCTTCGACACTTTGTTCATGGCGAGCTTGGTCGTTTCCGTCTCACTCCTTCGCGTTGTAATGCAACCACTCCCGAACGTTCAGCCTGTTACAGTTGCAGCACTTTTGGTTGGAGCGCAACTCGGTGCACGTCGTGGTGCTGCCTTCGCCGTTCTTGTCGCAATGATTTCGAACATGTTCATGGGTGACGGCTGGTGGACGGTTTTCCAAGCAGCTGGTTGGGCAAGTGTTGCCGTTGCAGGTTCACGATTACCTCTTGTCACGAGCGCAGGTTTGAATCTTGGTCGCGTATGTATGGCATCCATTGCCGCAGCTTTTTGGTTCGACTTCCTCGTTTCTTTCTCAATTCTTGATGGCACTTTTGGGTTTTACGAATTTGTCATTTATCTTGGCCATGGATTGCCATTTGACTTCCTTCACATGGTTGGAAATCTAACGTTTGTCGTCTGGCTTGGTAAATGGTTTTTCAATTTGCTTGAGGAACAACCTACGCTTGAAGAAATTGAAGTTGCGGTGGTGAACGGCCATGGCATCGACGGTTGACGAACCATCAATGGTTCTTATCGCTCGGCACGATTTGAAGATGTCAGCAGGAAAACTCGCTGTTCAATGTTCTCATGCAGCTGTGTCGTGCACTCTGAATGCTCGAAAATCACATGCTCGATTGGTTGAGCGGTGGATGAATGCAGGTGGCCGTAAAATCTGTTTGCGCGTAGACGATTTAGCGGCCATTCAACGCCTTGCTGGACAAGCCCAAGTTGCTGGCTTGGTCACGTATTTGGTGAAAGATGCCGGCCATACTGAAGTTCCACCCGGTACAATTACCGTTCTCGGGATTGGACCGGGACCTCGTCGCGCAATTGATGCTCTTGTTTCGGATTTGAAACCTTACTAGGTGGTCGTATGGGATTTCGTTCATTTCTTCACAGAATCACCGCTCCATCCTTTTCAGGAGAGCACCCTACAGGGCCGTGTAAAATGGTCTGTGTTGTCAACCATGGGCTCAAAATGGGTAAAGGAAAAATAGCGGCCCAAGTCGGTCACGGTGCTGTTATGGCAACAATGAAAGCAGGTGGTGAAAAGCCAAATCACCTTGAGCAATGGCTCTCCTCAGGCCAAAAGAAAGTCTGTCTCAAGGGCCTTGATGCTGAGCACCTTCTCGCACTTGAAAAGCGAGCGAAAGCAGCGGGAATTTCCACCACTCTTGTTCATGACGCCGGACATACACAAATCCCGAGTGGCTCCCTTACGGTGTTGGCCCTCGGTCCAGATTCTGAATCTCTTCTTGAGGAACTTACAGGCGATTTGAAATTACTCTAGCCCCCTCCATCGATTTGATGAACGGAGGCGCTTTGCGAGTGGTATGCGCGACTATCCATCAGACCGAGTGGACCTGCGTTCAGACACCGTCACTCAACCGACACCAGAAATGCGAGTTTCGATGAATCAAGCAGTTGTTGGAGACGATGTCCTTGGCGATGACCCGACCGTCACTCAACTTGAACAGCGGCTTGCTGCAATGTGCGGAAAAGAAGCGGGACTCTTTGTACCCTCGGGAACGATGTCCAATGCGATTGCACTGCGCGCCCACACTTCACCTGGTGACGAAATTATCACTGCGAAAAACAGCCACATCTATCTTTACGAAGGTGGAGGATATGCTGCGTTGTGCGGTGCCTCAATTGCCCTTGTTGATGTGCACGGCGGTTTGATGCGAGCAGAGGATGTTGAGCAAGCGATTCGAAAACAAGCAGGCTCGCTTTCTCATTATCCTGATGGATCGCTTGTCTGTGTTGAAAACACTTCGAATCGAGGAGGAGGTGCGTGCTATCCACAAGAAACGCTCGACCAAATCGCCGCTCTAGCCAAAGCCAATGATTGTGCGACGCATATGGACGGCGCTCGAATCTTCAATGCAGCCATAGCGACCAATACTCCGGTTGACCGCATGGTTCGGGATTACGATTCGGTATCCATTTGTTTTTCCAAAGGTCTCGGCGCTCCAGTGGGTTCGGTTCTTGTCGGTTCTTCCAGCTTTATCGCTCGTGCTCACCGCTGGAGGAAGATGTTTGGTGGAGGTATGCGACAAGCAGGAATTCTAGCAGCGGCGTGCTTGTACGCTCTCGAGAATAACATTCAGCGCCTTGAAGACGACCATCGAAGAACAAAGATGCTCGCCAAAGCAATACAGAATGTCGATGGATTTGAGGTTGACATGAATACAGTTGAAACCAATATGGTGTATTTCCAATCTAAAATTCCAGCAACTCAAGTAATGGAAAAATTGCAAAAATTAGGAATTGATGTTATGGATATCCAACCTCATGCATGCCGGATTGTTGTGCATTTACACATTACCGATGAAGATATTCAGCGTATTATCGAGGCATTTTCTACTCTGTGAGAGTTATATATCCTCGAAAGCGATTCACGCTATGGCGAGACACTCTCCATCAACAATCTGTGAAGTGTGTGACCACCAATCAAGAGAAAGCCCTTGTCGTCTATGCGCCTCTATCACGGTCAACAAAAAGAGGAAAAAGTGGTCACACAATGTCCATGAATCGGCTCACCAACAATCGAGAATACTCATTGGAGGCTCCCACCAAACCGCTCAGCAACGCTGGCGTAACCTCAAACAGAATACCTCTGAACTGAAAGATGTTGAATGGGCGAAATTACCTGATCCGACGCTTGACCCCGTTCTCTCATCACCTTGCAGTGCTGAAGAGTTGAAGGCAATAATTCAACGGATTTCTGATGGTGTGCGCCTCACTACCTTGCAACGCCTCCACCTCGTCAGTGGATTTCTTTTGCAGGATGGAGTACAAGTCTCTTTCATCGGCAAAGGCCTTCTTGTCAATGGTAGAACCATGCCCTCTCAAGTTCCTATTGTTTCCATGCTCAACGTTCTTGCATCAAAGTCGGCACGTATGGGCTGGGATTTGACTAAATTATTCGTTGCTTTTGGGTCATTGAATACCAAAAAAATCACTGTGTTTGAACCGGGGAGGCTCCCGAGGCGTCTTCGCCAGCGCCGCAATATGCGTCCTTCTCTTCAGAAACCAGGAGCATCGGCTCTCTTGACATGGATTCAGTGGATGGCAGAGGAACACCTTACTCCCCCAGAGAATTATTCACTCAACCCCATTGGAGTGTGGGCGCATGATGTCCGAGGCCGATTAGGAAGAGTTGGTCGGCAAAAGTTTGAGCAATTCCTCGGGGATGCTTTCAAAAACTACCCTCAAGAACTTCAGCAACTCAATGGCTTCCCATGGCTTGAACGTTGGTATTCCTATCTCTCTACAAGCCAGCATGATTCTCTGCTTGAGTGGCCCTTTGTTATCGTAGGTGGCAAATTGAAAATCCTCGTTCGCACAAAGAACAACGCTTCAAGAAAAACAGCAGTTCCCGATGAGCCTGGTCTTTGGGCATTTTTCCTTTCAAGCGCTCTGTCGCCTCTTACATCAGACGCGGGAGAGCTGCTCTATGCTTTGCAATGCAATTGGACCTGTCAAACGGTAACAGGAACCGAAATATCCGCGCCATTGCGCCGTTCTATCCAATTCTTAAGAGAAGTAATCGACGGAAACTCTGACCGAGTCTTTGTTCATGATGAGCACATATTGGTCATCGGGCGACTCGGTCACTTTTACGATGTCCGAATCGGAAGGGGTGCACACAATGCCCCTTTTATCATTGAATCAATTGATTCTCTTGAATCACGGGTGACCCATCCAATTTGTATCCATGACGGTACATTTCATTCGACCGTTCCCCTTGGCGATACGCTTGTCTCAGTCATCTTATCGCTTCTTGATGACATCAATACTTCAACCGAAATCGACAGCCTACGGCACCATATTTCCTTTCATTCACCGCTGGGTTTCCCTCCCAAAGTCACTGAAAAGCACCTCCGCTTCTTCAACCAGAACGATATCAAATTGCTCGAACGCATCATTCAAGAAAATCGTTCAATGGATGTTCGTCAGATTCAATGGTTGCCTCAAAGCACTCCACGCAATGTGGGCGAGCGAGGCGAAGTGCTTGGCTATCGGAACATGATGCACCTCCTCCGAAGAAACAATGCCCATAATCGGCGCATGTGGCAGCATGAGGCGGAGAATAACAGAGCATTGCGAACGTATCGCACGGAGATGTTAGTCGAACATGCTCTTGCAGCGAATTCCGCTCTCCCTCATCCACAGTTCATTGAACTCTGGCACAAATCTTTCGATGAAATGACTCAAGATGACCGAGGACCCCACCTTCCACATTTGTATCATGAGGTGCGAGGAAGGAATGATTGGATGTTTATTCGCAACTTTGGGCGTGACCAGAATGACTACCCTATCGGCGATATACGTAACGGTGAGCGCAGATATTGCGAAATATTCCCACGGATTTGGGAGGCTCTCATGCGCCATCCGATTGGAGCAACATTCAGAATAGGAGTGCTTGATGGAGGAACTCTTACATTTGAAAACTGCCATCTTGCTGTAACAATTCGAACAGCCCAAGAGCGAAGAATAATTCGTAGATTCTCGGCTTTGTTGGGTTATGTTGAGCATGGCCGACATGAAAACAACATTGAATTCATTCGACGCGACCACCCTCGTAACCATGCTCGAAGAGACCTAACGCTCTTGCTGAATAGAGCACAAGAAACTCTTGGTGCACGGGGCGCACCTCCTTGGTGGTGGCATTACGCTGAAGTCATACAAGCTCCTCTTGATGCTCCACCTTTTGAATTCCGTTGGGAACTTGAACAAGACCTGCGAGATCAAAACCCGAGGGAAGGTCGCTACGGCTACGTTCCTTGACATCAATCTCTACGGCTTAGTGCTGCAGCACCAACGACGCAAAGGCTTGCAAGCAGTGATGCTGCAGGCACACTCTCCTCTTCTTCACAGCCCTCTGGTATCAAGCATTCTTCTTCATCAAGCGGTTCTTCGACAGGTGCGTTAAATTGGTAGATGAGGTGAACTGACAAATCGTTTCCATCATAGGCGGCAGGTAGCGTGATCTCTGAACTGCCTGAGCCGATAATTGGATCTGAATCAATGGCAATCTCGCCAAGTTCTATGATTCCTCGAACCACATCGGGATAATCGCCCAAACCATTCGTCCCTTCCTCAAAATTCGCTGAATGTTCGACAACCCAGGCATAGGCTGAAAGCGTATGTGTCGTGTTTGGGTCAAGAGAATGTTCTTTCAGTTCCAATGCCCAAGACGCGACTCCAGTCGTTTCACTTGTTGAGTTCCATGAGAAAAACGAGGTGCCATCCATAGGGGTACCAAGGCCAAAAGAATTCATCGACTGTGCCATCTCAGTGTATTCACTTTCGAGTGAATCATAATCCGTGACACTTCCGACCTTCATCAAGGAGCCGTTCATGACCACCATCGGAGGAGAATAGATGCCATATCTATCATGGAATCGTTGGTCCAGTTCAATGCTACCAAGTGGGTCTTGTGCCTCATTAATAGCGCGATGCATGTGGTACTGCTGAAGGTGAGTGTCGTTCTCGATATTCTCAAGAGCGTGCTCAACGTCAACACAATTTGAACACCATGTTGCAGTATAGACTTCAGCAATTGGGGGCAGTTCGCTTAGATTCGCAGTGGTTACACTCGACACATTTGCATCAAATGATTGTCCTCCAAAGAGAGGCCCTACTCCTTCAGGTGTTGAAGTTGAAGGTGCAGCAATACTTACTGCTGAACTCAATGATGTTAAAATTAAGATTGCGATGATGAGTTTCGCTTCGCGCATACTCGTGCCAGTCGGAACTTGGCTATCAAAGCATTCTGTTGTTGTGATTCGTTGAGTTGTTCGGCACAGGTAATGCTCATGTCAAAAGCGCCGTTGTCGTTAAAATCGCCTGACTCAGATTCTTTCACCAAAGCATCGAACCGTGAGCGAATACCGCTGCTTGTCAAACCGAAAACATCTGCCAAAAGGTCAGCAGCTCCGGACTGAAGTCCGAAGGATGTGAGGCTTGCGTATACGGCAACTGATACCAACATGCGCTCTTCAATGTTAATGGAAAGGGCTTCGCCAGTCCCTTCCTGGAGCAGTGCTAGACGTGCTTCAGTTTCATACAGTACGTCTTCGAAGTCTTCGGCACTAAGATGGTCTCCAAGCATGTCAAAGACATGTTCCATTGCTTGGACAATTGCATCTTCACGACGATCGTTGGCATTCTTTCGCGGAGGCATTGCTGCCCAGCCCATTGAAACACGTGCCTTCCAGTGAGACATGATACGAATTCGAGCATTCATGATTTGCTTCGGTACGATACCGGCCTGTTCCATGGTTGCTCGTCGGTCAAATTTAGGCATGAGGCCAATTTCACCAGCAAGTTCTACGATTGCTGCAGCGATGATGACGGCATTCTGTTCATCAGAACTACCCTTGATGCCCTTCTTCTTACGGCAAATGGATTGCTTGGGCATACCAAGACGCGTATACATGGACTTGTCTTGCTTCTTTCGAATCATCTCGTGTTCGCTGCTCAATGGCTTACAAGACATCTCGACCAGCCATTCCAGAATGTGCAAGGCGTGTCGCCCATACAAAGTCTCAATGACAGATTTGACTCTGCGAGCAAAGGGGTGAGGGTTGCGGACTGAACTGCGGTCAATCTTCTCCAGCAAGTAGTACTTACGTCGGTCTTTGACACCAGCAGCACCGAACCTCATCTTTGGGCCAGTGTTGCCCATTGAGCGATTTTGGTCAGCATCGACTCGAACAGATTGGTAGTGTGCATTCTCTCCAAAGAGAGCGGCACCGTTATCATTCGCTTCAACATCTTGGCTCTTGTGTACGAGGCCACAGTCCAAACACCATACTTCGCCCTTGTCAGGCACATTCTTCAGCTCCTTGCTGCAGCACTCGTCACATTGTGTCAGTTCTTGCTTCTTTCCTTTCTTGTTGTCTATCATCTTAATTAACTCCTTTCTTGTTTTGGGTTTTGTGGGCGGTTTCAAGCGGCGGTTGTTGACTTTCGGCTCTCGCAAAAAGAACAATACGGCCGCTTTTTGCGGCCCAACATACCTATATGGTAAGGCGTACTATTTTAACCTGTCGGCAATCATGACTCATTTTGCTTGAACAAGAACGCTTCATGTTTTGCCACCACACTTATTATTTCTTTCGACAGTATATAAAGAAAGCAAAGAAACCTACCGAAAACGGCCAGAATCCCACTTCTCTAATCATGCTCTCCATCTTTCTCAGGAAATATACCGAGAGGCTTCAAGAACAGTCGACTATTGTGGTGAAGTTGAGGCGACGCAGATGACTGGCCAAGAAAGAGCAATGATTACCCTTGAAGCGGTTGCTTCAGGGGAAAATCTCCCCTCCTGGTTGTTTGAAGCTCTGTGCAAGGGGGAGTGCGAAAATCACCTGTTTCTATACCCAAACGAAGGCAGTCGGAGCCAAATCCTCCATCGCCTTGCTCAATCGAATATACCAGTCAACACCACGCATCACCTCACTTTACAGCGCCTCATTCCCCTCATGATTCTCGATCTTGGCCTCCCTCCTCTTCTTTCAAACAGCACCGGGCTGTTTCTTTCGATTCATACTCTCACCAAGAGAGCAGCAGAAGACGGCCAATTGCCACTGCTGTTTGCCCCTCAGGACCAGCGGCAATGGTCTCCATATCAGACTGAGCGTCTTCTTTCTCTCCACCGCTCGTTGAGTGAACTGAACAATCCTTGGACATGGGATGAAGACCCAGGTGCCCGTCAGTTTGACTCCATTTTGAAAAAGGTTGAGGGGCAGTTAGGGGGAACCCACCCTCACCATGCTTTATCGCAACTCATACGGCACATCGAGCATGCAGAACACCCTCCATTTACGCTCCATGACGTTGAAGGGATTTTTGTTTTGGACTCCGCTCCAGATTATACGGAGGTTGAACGCACCTTCCTTCAAAGCCTCGCCGTGCAAAGACCTCTTCACCAGTTGTGTGTACCTGGTTCGTTCCGCCTTGGCCATCATGGCTCCTATTTACTCGACGGAGACTGGGAATATGTCACTCAAGAGTCCTTGCCATCTTGGGTTCCATTGCATGATATTTGGCAATCAAGTACCCCCGATTCATGGCGGTCTCCTCTCTCTGTTTCGCGTGAAACGAGTTACCATCGGATCACAGTACATCGTCGCAACCACTGTATTGATGCAGCGTTTGAAGTTCTTCACGCCTATCGCCAATCGTCGAATGGAGAGGTCCTCATTATCGATGGTTCAGCAGAGAGCAATCAAAAGACATGGTCCTCGAGGCTCCAGTCTCTCGGCTACATCACCGGTGCTGAGCAACAACTTCTCGAAGAAATTCCAGCACTTGCTGGCCTCGCTCACATCATGCGAGTCGGCGACGGTCTCGAGGCTTGGTCGATAGACAAATTGAGGTCGCTGTTTGAACATCAAAGTCTCCCATTGCCAAATGGGGGCGTAGATGAGATGGCTCATCCAAATCAACAGGATTGGCGCCCGAGACCACACATTCATGTTATGGAAAATATAGCTCGTTCATTCCATGTACGCGGAGGCCAAGGCGCTCTGCGCAGATGGCTTGCTACCCTTTCACAAGCCACCCCGCAGCTTGGCGGTAATCGAGAACGTTCCCTCCAAGAACTTGAGGAGACACAATGGTGGCTACGATGTATTGCTGAATTGTGGTTCCCACTTCTCGACGCTTCGTCCCAAGAAGTGTTGAAGTCTGAATTGATTGGGTGCTCAACAGGAGAGAAACTTCCACTACCAACACGGCCTCAAAACGGGTTTGAATGGCTTGACATGGTCCTTTCGCAACTCGATTGGGCTTCACTTTCAAGCCGAACTGCGGGGCATGACCGTTCTATTGCAGGCATACAACATCTCAGTGAATCTCATAAATCGACTGTTAAGATTTTAGAAAAAGGAGAATCGACTCTTCCTTCTCAAGGTCAAGAATTTTTCAACTACATCGACCACTTGTTGAAATTCACCACAGTCCCTCGAACTCGAAGTAAAGGGAAACAAATTCAAATCCTCACGCCCGAGCAAGCACAGGGAGTCGAAGCGGATTTACTTCTTCTTGTTGGATTAGATGTTGGCTCATGGCCAATGAAATCTTCTACCGTTCCTTGGTTGGATGCGCCTGCAAAACTTCGATTAGGAATGCTTCATTCAGATTTGACAATTCGAAAAGGACGACACCACCTCCGCCATTTGTTGAATGCGGCTCCGACCATTGTCGTATTTGACACCAGTATGGAAGAGGGAGGGGGGCCCAGTGCTCCGCTTGCTGAATGGTTTGCTGAAATTCGTCAAACAGGAGAGATGAATGCCCTTCAATCCGCACCTGCTTTTATCCCTGATTCAGCACACCAATCTGGGAGCCTCCATCGCAGTTGGCACTGGACACCAGACCAATTCGGAGGGGCTTGGCTCACGCCTCGGCCATTCACAATGACGGCTCAAGATGGAGCAATCTTTGGCGAACGTGCAGGGCATCGTGGCCGAGATGGCCGACAACGTCTTGGCCTTGCACTGAAAGACGGTAGCCTCGCGACGGGCAATGTACTTTCGATGAATGGTGTTGCAATGGCGCACGAAGTTCCTCTTCAAATTGATCGCGTTCACCGCCAACCAACGCACAAGAATCTCGCTAAAAATGAGTATTTGCCGTGGCATCTTCGAAAAAATCTCGTCAGCACTGATGGTCTTAACCTCCGTCCAAAGAAAAGTCAGGTTTCACTTGGCAGCAGTCAGGACGAGGAATGGCCTCATCTCGGCATGAAAGGGTCTCGAGGCATTGGTCCTGCAATCGACCCTCGACCGCTTCCACCTCATGATATGCAGAGTGACATTCTTAATTCAGTCATGGGCTTTTCATTACCAATCGAAGTTGAGGTGTGGTCTCCGAGCCGCATTCAATCTTGGTTAGAATGCCCTCGCTTAGCATGGATGAAAAATCATCTCAAAGTCCAAGCCCGTGAATCACAATCAGAAGATCTTGACAACAGAACACGAGGTACGATGTTGCACGATGCTGAAGCAGCTCTTCTTCGAGCCCACGGCATCCCAACAGCCAGTGCGCCAGTTTCCTCCCCATCGCCTCTTCACTCTGGTTCGGTCGAACAACTCTGGATTGCGATTTTACACTACTTGGAGCAAGAAGTGCCATGGCTTGCTCGTAACGATGCCGTTGCCGTTCATCGTTGTCGAGAAATGCTCGGAATTACTCCTGATGTATGGCGCAGTTATTTGGAAGGCGAAGTCGAACTTTCCTGTGGTGGTCGAATTGGTCGAATGCTTTTGGCAGACTATTCGCTTACTCACGCCGCACCTCTTGCTTGTGAATTTGGCATTGGTCTTGATGGCAATCCACCTCTTCTTCTCGATGCTTGTGATGACAACGGAGACCCTTCTCCTTTCAAAATTCGAGGTAGAATCGATCGAGTTGACGAAGTTGTACTTGAGCCAGAGTTGCGGGCCAAAGCCATTTCAGACGGTGTTCTTTCACCAAACCCCATTTCTCATTCAATGCCGTTATCTCATGGCCCTTTACCACCTGCCAATCGGCTCGTTGTTATTCGTGACCTCAAAACAATCAATGGTCCGAAGCATGGCGATAAGGGCAATCGCCATCGACGTGGAATATTTGATGAAGTTCAACTTGCGTTGTATGCTCGAGCTTGGGAATTACAGCACCCCGGTGATCGAGTCGTTGGTATCGGCGTCACTGAAATCGGTGAATCAACCATACATTACCTCGAAATGGATGAATCGGTAGCTGAATATTTAGAGCATGCAGAACTTGGTGAAAGAACCTCTTCTTCACAACAACTTCACCGCTTCCCTGATTCAGAATCTTCAGTCCATAACGGCTTCAGAGCACTGCTTGCTGAGCGATTGCGCACCTCGAGCCGAGCGATTAATACTGCAAGGAACGGCCATGTCAACAGCACGCCAGGGCGTCACTATTCTTACAGTTCAATCCGTCATGTATACCCTACTATGTTTGGAGGGAATTCGTAATGATTCGATTTAATCGTAGCCAGCGACTTGGCCTTGACCTTGACAAACACATTGCACTTGATGCAGGTGCGGGAACCGGAAAAACGACTGTGATGGCAGAACGATATGTTCAGCATTTGTTGTCACACGAGCAACGGGCCACACATCTTCTTCCAATGGGGCCAAGAGAGCCATTGAGTGGCCACGGTTCACTCCGCTCACCTCCTCGACAACGAACCGAGCAGAAACAATGGATGGGTTTACTTCCAAGTGAAGTTGTTGCCATCACCTTCACCAAAAAGGCCGCTTCAGAATTAAAAGCGCGTATTCGTGCGAGAGTCGGGCAAACTCGCGCAACGCCCCTCCACAAGGATGATCTGAACGGTATTTACGACCCTAGAGTACGCGAACAAGCTGATGTTGAAATGCTTCTTTCCTCTCTTGACGAAGCCCCAATTTCCACCATTGATGCTTTCCTTTCACAATTGGTATCGCCTCACCTGGATTTGGTTGCAGTCCATCCAAGTCGGGAACAAATTGCTGAAGAACGCTCACCATTGTTGACGCAAGAAGCACTCCAATCAGCATGGCGGATTCGAACAATATCGGACGCATTAGAAGCAGGAGTACGTGGAAATGTGGACGCTTTCATTTCTGCTCGAAACCGGCTTGCGATTTTACTTGGAGGTCAAGAGCGAGCCGGCGTCGTACTCAGTGGAATGCTTGGCAAATCGTTATTTGTTGAAGAAGCACATCATGCAATGGTTGCTCGTGCAGCATCCAATGGCCATAATTGGGCCGGGCAAGGTCCAATGCCTCACGAGGTTTTGTTGGATATGTTTTTGGAACCCGTTCAAGATATTGCCATTCAATATGCTCAACACCTGCAAGTTTTACTTGTCCAGTGGACCGACCATTTCCTCGCCTATTCGACAGATTATGTTCTTCCTTGTGAAGCGGAAATCGAATCGACACAGACGCGGTTCAATCATTTGACTCATCTTGCCCGAGAACCGTTACCTGAGAGCCCTGCAGAATGCATTCAATGGGTTTGGCAAATCGCTCTCGCCTCAACCTCTTGGAGCCAGTTAGTGAATCAGGATAAACCGAAGTTTTTCCCGAAAGGAACCCTTCCTCAAGTAAATCATTCCAATGGATGGCATCCTGGCCTCTATGGGAAGACCGCTGCGAAAACTTTGTCAAAAAGCGTTCGAGATGTACTCCACTCACAGGCTGAAGATTTAGCGGAGAATCTTCGCGAACACATGAATTCTCGGCAAGGAATTCTCGTACGTTTGCTCGGAAAGTGTGCCTTCCTTCTCGACCCAGTATCGGACTTACCATACATGCCAGAGGATTGTGAACTTCGTGCGCATCCTGTTGAGCCAATATTTGCGGACACGGCTCCTTCTGGCAATTTGAGAATTTCCAGTGAATTACAAACCAGTGTACTCAACGACCTGCTTCTTGTTCATCGAGGTTGCCAAGATATACTTGCATTGATGAAAGCCCAAGAAGGCGTTCATGATTATGACGATATACAACGTTTAGCAGCCGATTTACTCCTCGCTCGATGTCCAGATATTGTCCGCCACACCTATCCTCATGAGGTTGTACAAGCATTGGACCGCATCGGTGATGAACCATGGTTTGATTTGCATATTGCTCGAGCGATGAGACTTGCGAGCGATGATCAAAAATGCTTTGAGGACTTGAATCGCAGATATGCAGTCTTGCAAATATTACGTCGTCAATTCAGAGCGTTCATTATCGATGAATATCAAGATACGAATCCAGCGCATTTCCGACTCCTTGCCCGTCTCTGGGGTACTCGGCGATTAAAGCCAGATGAACCAGAAAGGCCACTTGGGCCTTGGGATCCAACCGTTTGTATTGTCGGTGATATGAAGCAGAGTATCTACCGTTTCCGGCAAGCTGAAGTTACGGTAATGAGGCGCACAGTTGCTGCCATCAAGCACGCGAATGAAATGGAGTCAGTCGAACCGCGTTTGGCTCATCTTCGACGAGAAAATCATGGCCGTGACCCACGACCGGTTGGGGCTGGTGGTGAAAGCGGTTCATTCATCGTTGGAACAGAAGTCCAAGAATCGTCAATTCCTTCTCAGCCTTGGGAGCATGTTGAATTTGCGTTTGAAGATGATGAAACCGCCTTCAATCTCATCGATGAAGAGCGTAAGAATCGGCGGACGCTAGGCCATATTGATTTGACATCGAACCACCGGACACAGTCAAATCTCATGGACGCCATGAACGGTATGTTTCAAGATGTTTTTGCGCCGCGACACTATCTTCTTCCTGGCGATTGGCACGCAGAACATCAGCATCTACGCGCAGCACGAGAAACCGAACAGCAGGGAGTTTTGGAGTGGCTTTTGCCGCTTCAAATCGATGCGGAAGAGCCGAGTCTTGAATTGGATGAATACTTCGATACCTTCACGTCACCNGAGTCGTCGAACACTCATCTCGAAAATGAATTAATTGCTGCGCGCCTGCAAGCGTTACTCTCCCAACAACCAACACAAGTTTGGAGCGCTGAGCGAGAAAGTTTTACGCAACTACCAGCACAAAGTTCTACGGTTATTCCAGAAGATATCCTTGTTCTCGTTCATTCTCGCAAACATATCCCTGATTTGATTTCCCGTCTGCAGTCACGAGGTGTTCCNGTGATGGCTGACCGCCAAGGTGCACTGCTTGCTCAACCGGTCGTCCTGCCTCTTCTCTCTTGCCTTGAATTACTTGCTTANCCACAATCGAGGCATGCTGCTTTAACCCTCGCNCGCTCACCTNTAATGGGATTCAATGATGCTCAATCTCATGCCTTGATGACCCAAGAACATGAAGGAAATTGGTGGCAGAAAATTCAGCATTTTGCACCTACAGAATCGATACGTCGACTTGCACAACATCTCGAACATCTCGCGCAATGTGGNGCTGTTCACGATNTTTTCGACATAATTTTGGACCACTCTGATCTTTTCGTTGCTTATCCCGATGACACATCTCGTCAAAATGCAGAATCGTTGTGTGCACTCTTGGTCAATATTGGTAATGAATTGGGGCACGAGCCAGCGGCTCTCTTTAATCGAATCAAAGACCTTGATGGCCTTGGCAATAAGGGCCCTTCCGCCATCACCACCCCTTCAGGAGGGGCGGTTCAAATCATGACCATTCACGGGGCAAAAGGTCTTCAAGCACCAGTCGTCGTTGTCGCAGGACTGTTCCATGCAGGAAAATCGGATTCTTCTCTTGCAGCGAAAAGCAATGTCTTGGTGACCCCACAAGTTGTTGCAGGGAGAATCAACCCATGGAGTTCACGTGACCGCCCGGATGATGGGCTATGGGAATTTGCAAAGCGAATTGATCATGCTCAACGTCAAGCAGAACGGCGAAGGGAGTTTTACGTTGCCTTAACGCGAGTAAAAGACCGCCTTATCTTGGTTGGCTCTCCGACTCGTACTGCTGATATTGATTCAAAATCTAACGAATTGGTCGTCAAAGTGAGGCCTTCTCTCAAGACGATGGGTGGGATGTTACTCGATGGTTTACGCAGCTTATCGCATCAAAATTCTGTCGAAGAATCACCATGGTTATTGGAGGGTGATGATTTTGCATCCCCTCTTGAAACATATACTGAAACACTTCTGTCGTTAGANCCATACTCTTTGTCCACAGTCTCCAAACTTGGTATTCCTTCGCTTGAAGGAATCCATATTTACCATTCACCGGAATGTTTCCCCACTCTACAGACGCCAACTCCTCTCCAGCAATGGCACGCTGTTGAACAGCGAATGCATGCTCTTTCGCCAACGATACAGAGTCCGATGCCAGTTCAAACCGTCAACCAAATGATGAGGATGCCTGCACACAATCTCGATTCAAGTCACAGTTGTCCTCGTACACATTGGCTCACCGAGGTGAAAGGTTGGAATCCCGAACCACTCAACTTCTTTTCGCCGAATCCGAAGAAGGCTCACAAACCAACTTCTCGATTCCCTGAAGCAACAACATTTGGTACTCTCATGCATCGCCTGATAGAAATTGGCCTTGCAAATCCTGCTGCGAAAAACGCTCCGCCAGTTTCCGCATTACCTCCGGCTTGGGTTTACGAAGGAACAGATATGCTCGACGATGAGGCAACNCTTCGCCGCGTTATGGCAGAGGAAGGAANCGGTGTTGAAAACTCGGATATGGAACTCGCTGAAAGAACNNNAANGCGTTTAGCTGAACTTGGTCGTTTGGTTCGCGAGGGGTTACTCGGAGCGTATGCCAAAGGAGGTCATTTCCATGGTTATGTCGTTGAAGGGCTCAGAACGGAATTGCCGTTTTATTATGTGAATCGAGTTGAGTTCAGCAATCTTTATCGGACCGGATTTTCGGTTGATGGCCCTGTTGCACTTTCACAGGTTGATCACGTCGATATTGTATTTGATGGAAGGGCAGACCTCGTCCTTGCTTTGAGAGATGACCAGGGCCGTGGATTTTTGCAAGTTGTCGATTTGAAAACCAAAGGCTGTCGAGATGATTTCAATCCNGAGAACCCGCTTAAGGGCAGCGCACTCCAACGATACGATGGCGATTTACTTGACCCTCAACCCTCGACACCAGCAGAAATATCAATTCTTGAACAGCATAAACTCCAACTTACCTTGTATTCGCTCGCACTCGAATCAATGGAGCAGCAAAAGCCAGAATCAGAACGCCGAACAATTTTACCACCTTCTCTCCTCATGGGTGCATCGGGTAGGATGCTCCAAATGACTTCCACTGAATACGAGGATGCGAAAGCAACCTTCTCTCAACATCTTGAATGGATGGCTCAACTTTCTGCAACCCCAGAGACGATTGAAGAACCGCCGGCACTTGACAAAGACAACAAACACATCTGTAAATCGTGTCCTTTTTCACGCGGAGATATCCGNCTCTGCGTTTCGGAAGGTGAATCGCTCGGACCTCATTCTGATGGAGAATGAATCATTGCTTTCGTCCTATCATGACCAGTGTTCCTACAAAGCCATCTTTGAGTCCGACGCGGTGCATACGAACATCGACAAAACCTGCTCCGAGCATCGCTTCATGCCATTGTGCTTCACTCATCGTCGTCATGTGGACATCAAGCGCATCTGGCCAAGACAGGCTGTCTTCGTTTTCAAGATAATGATCAACTCCAGCCACCATCATTCCGCCGCTTTTGAGCCAAGTATCATGAAACATGTTGAGCATTGAATGAGGGTCTTTGAGGTAGTAGAGAAATTCCATACTGTGGATGAAATCTACACGCTCTGCAGGCTTCCATTCGGGGAGATTTCCATGATAATAGGAACCATTCGGGTCGGTCTCTTTTGCTTTCTCAATCATCGTTGCTGAACCGTCAACTCCTTCCACATTCTGGCACATTGGGTCATCTGCGATTTTTCGGCAGACCCACCCGTTCCCACACCCTACGTCAATGGCGGAATAGGGTTCATTACGNGGGATTTTTGCGAGTTGTAACATCTCCTGAACCGAGGCTGCGTGTCCGCGCTCCATCCCCTCATCTTTTCCTTTCAGTGCCCATTCACTGAATATTGCAGTCGCTTCTCTTCGGCCCATACTTTCCTTCGAACCGAACCATTCCAAGAAGATGTTCATTGCGAAAGGAACATCATTCACCTCGTAATGGAGGGTTCATGCTCGATGTGACCACAACGCTTGACGACGTACTTTATCCACCGATAGAACCCTATGATGCAGGTATGCTGAGTGTTTCACAACTCCATACGATTGCGTGGGAAAAAAGTGGAAATCCGAAGGGTTTGCCAGTTGTCGTCATTCATGGAGGGCCAGGCGGCGGTGGCCAACCTGCTTATCGGCAATATTTCGATCCAGCAATCTATAATATCATACAATTTGACCAACGGGGATGTGGCAAATCTACGCCCTATGCTGAGTTATCAGAGAACAATACGCAAGCTTCAGTCAGTGATATCGAACAACTTCGACAAGCCTTTGGGATTGAGAAGTGGCACGTTTTCGGAGGCTCATGGGGCTCTACGCTGGCTCTCGTTTATGCCCAAGAATATCCTGATAGAGTTCAAAGTTTGATGCTTCGTGGAATTTTCATGTGTCGNAAAAGTGAGTTGCATTGGTTCTACCAAGATGGAGCGAGCCACATCTTCCCAGATGCTTTCGAATCCTATCGTGAACATATTCCGAAGCAAGAACAAGGCGACCTCATCAAAGCTTACCACACTCGTTTGACCAGCGAGGATGTCGACACTCGTCGTGCTGCAGCGAAAGAATGGACGCGCTGGGAAATGGCAACNAGCCGCCTTTTCCCTGACGCCTCGTATCTTGAAAAAGCAGAAGATCTCGATTTTGCCGTAGCTTTTGCGAGAATCGAATGCCATTACTTCATCAATGCNATTTTCCTCGAAGAAGCACATATCCTCAATCATGTTGAAGCCATCCAACATATTCCNACAAGCATCGTTCAAGGACGTTATGATGTCGTCTGTCCTGCACGCAGNGCTTGGGAGTTGCACAAAGCGTTACCCAGCAGCAATCTCATCATCGTACAAGATGCTGGGCACTCTATGGGTGAAGTCAGTATTGCTCGAGAATTGGTAGCCATTACAGACTCTTTTCGTTAAACATTACACCGGNTTATCCCGGTCTTTTCTCTGCGCTTTCAGGCGTCGGCTTGATAGGGTGGAGGTGTGTGGCTGTTCATGGAGGCTTACCTCCGGGTGAAACAATGACCGAAGAAGGAACCATTCCCCCAGCCGACACCACCTCGACGGAAACCGTTGAAGATTTGAAAGTCAAAATTGAAGTTCTCTATGAAGCATTTCAAGGCACTCAACAAGATTTAGATGACGCTCTTGCTACAATTGAAGTTCTTGAAAAAGAAATTATTGAAGGTGCAGTCGAGAAAGATTCACTGCAGAGTTTACTCGATGAAAAAGACAACCGCGTCCGAGAACTTGAACTCCGTGCTGCTATGTCGAGTAAGACCGTAGAGCGACTCGAACCAGAACTTGAAAAGATGGAAGAAAAGTATACTCGAGAAAAGGACCGTCTCGGCAAGGTTTACTCTATCGCAGAGGAACTTGATAATGACCTTCATCTTGCTGTTAAGGANATGAAAGCACGTGACGACTGGTATGTCGACCACATGAAGATTTTTGAAGACCTGAATCAAGCGATAAAGGTTCGATATGANATGATTGAACGAGCAATTGAAGCAGAACGAAAGTCACAGCACATGGCTCGAGCCTTTACCGAAAGAATCGAAGAAATGGTAGAATCACGAGCTGCTGAAATGACGATTGAAGAGGCTGAATCTATCTCGACCTCCGAAAGTGNAGAGTCTTCTGAAGAAGTCGAAGAGAGTGCTGTTGAAGAAATGATCAGCGATGANTCTCCTGCTGAAGAAACCGCTCCGGCTGCTGAAGAAACAACAGAAGAAGTCACCGAAGAAGCCGCCGAAGAAAAAGCCAGTTCTGGAACGACAGCTGCTGCTACTTGGGCAGATGGCGAAGACCCTTGGGCTTCNGANTGAGGCGNTTCNATGGCAGGTCTGGCCCANGGNGGCCACGCTCCAGTNNTNATNCCNNTTTTGATGGGNGGNAGNGCNNTNATTATNGGAGCANNNATNGACCCCTTGTNTGGCNTNATTCCNTTNTTTGGNATTTTTTGNTTCATGCTCTCCGCTTTCTTTGCCAATTTTTGGAGAGACCCTGACCGGCCTATTCCTCGTGATGAAGGGGTTTTGGTCAGTCCAGCAGATGGGCATGTCATGTTTGTTCGAAGAGAACGCGCGACTGGCCGGCGCCCCTCCAAAACAGAACTGGAATCCGACACTTGTGAATCTGATTCATTGACAGGCGACTGGTTCCCTCACCCTCTCTCCAATCCACTCCAGTTTGAAACTGAACAGCGATTTGAAGCTGTACCCCAAGGGCAAGAATCCGATACCGATGTGTATAGAGTCGCTATTTTCATGTCACCTTTGGACGTTCATGTCAATCGAGCACCTCTCGCCGGCATCTTGCATCGAATGGAACATAGGGCTGGAAAAGGGTTACGAAGAGGACCTTTTATTGCAGCATATAAGAAGGAAAGCCAGTATAATGAACGAGTTCGCAGCGTTTTCAAAAATCAAAACGACCTGTTCATTGAAGTCACTCAAATATCAGGTGCTTTGGCAAGAACCATTGTTCCTTGGATCGATGTTGATACCGAGGTTCGACGAGGTCAACGCTACGGTATGATTCGTCTTGGTTCACGTGTTGATGTTCGTGCTCCTGCTGAACTTTTTCATCCTAATGTTTGTTCTGCCGAGGAACAAAACCCCTCTTTCCCTAAGGGAGAATTTGTCCAAGCAGGCTCCTCAATTTTATTCACGCCTGTAAAGACTTGAATGGATTTCTCTGTGCGGTGGTTTGAAACACCAAAGCCGAGCCACTTCACATAGGGGAGCATGATGTCGGGGCCAAAATCACTGACTCTGGTTGGAGAGGGCAAGAAAGGTGCCCGAATCCACGATTTAGTGAAAGCACCAGCAAATACCCCTTGGGCCCGTGCTCGTCAGCAATCTTGGGATGCAAATGAACCTGCAACCGTATATTACACTCCTGAAACGCTTGCAGACGGAACTCCATGCAGCGCAGTTACCGTTATTTTGCGAACCAAAGGTTGCCATTGGTGGTGGTCGAGCGGGTGTACATTTTGTGGGTATTTCAACGATACGCGAGACGATGTTACCAATGAAGATCTCCATGCTCAATGGGCGTATGCAAAAGAAAAGTATGACGATTTTAAAGACCATGCGATGGTTAAAGTTTACACAAGTGGGTCACTTTTGGAAGACCGTGAGATTCCTGTTGAGTTTCAAGAAACAGTGTTACGCGACTGCCATGACCTCGGAAAAGAACTGATTGTTGAAAGTCGATGTGAACAATTGACAGAAGAAAAACTTGCATGGGCTTCGAAAATTAACCAGAGTTTTGCAGTCGCTGTTGGACTTGAGGCATATGATGATGAAGTTCTTCGTTTCCATGTCAATAAGGGATTCACGACGAAATCTTGGGATAGGGCTGTGGAGAATTTGAAGAAGTTCAACATACGAATCAAGACGTATTTGATGTTCAAACCGCCTTTCATGAGCGAGGCTGATGCTTTGAATCATGGTGTGAAATGGATTGAAGATGTAGCAGAAAGAAGCGATGAAATCTCTGTGAACCCGATGAATATCCAACGAGGTACAATTATTGACAGACTTCATCGAAACAATGAATATCGCCCCCCGTGGCTTTGGTCCTTGGTTGAAATGATTCGTAGAGTCCACCCGACAATTCATCCAAATGGCGGAAAAAACGGAGATGCAGACCAGGTTTGCCGTCTTATTATCCACCCAACTGCTGGAGGACGCGTTCGAGGTGCTCACAATTGTGGCTCTTGTGATTCTGCCGTCGTTGCAGCAATCGAAAGATATGCAGTGTCTGGCGAACTTGAAGAATTTGAAGGATTGTCTTGTGAGTGTGAAGCGGCATGGAAAGAAGAGATTCTTTTGGAACAAGCTCTCCCCGTTCCTCTCGGCATCTCAAAACACCGTCGGGGCAATCTTCTGAACCGCCTTCGCTCACCTTGAGATTGCCGTTTTAATCAAAGAAAACGCTCACTGCGTGGAGTGAATCTTTATCACCGCTCTACTGTTCGCAGGAATGACCCCTATGGGGTCAACTAAGGGTGAACGAAGATGACAAATGAAACAACTCTGCCAGATGTGACTGTAGGAACAGGCGAACCGTCGAGCAGTCGTGTTTTTTTGACGCTCTTCTCAGTTGGCGTTCTCGGAATCCTTGCTTTATTCTCCAATGTCTTTGGATGGGACAACCTCCCGTTGCTCGGTGAACTTGTTCCATTGGTCGGAAATCTCGGTGGCAGTGGAATTTGGTATTATTTGATTGGCATTTTAGTTGGAGTTGGTGCAATAGTAGCATCGCTTCTCAGCGAGGTCATTGTCGATTAGGAGGTGTGATGTATGGAAGCAGTATTTATTTCAGCAGCTCTTTTGGTTGGCACCCTTGCTTTGGTATCGAACTACATGGTTCGAGGAATCGGCGGAATGGCAACCTCTCTTCGTCAAATTGGAATGTTCTTGTTGAACAAGGCTCCAGCCGGATTAATCGATTTGTTTAACGACAAACCCGGAAGTGGNACCAAGACATGGATGCGTTTTGGAATGGGTTGGTTCTTCATGGCCTGTTTAGGCATGTTCCTCGGCATTTGGCATCGCTACGATCCTACGGCTCTCAACTCTCTCTCCAGCATTGGATGGAGTTATGATGACGGTTCAATGCTCACCGATTATACAGCAATTTTCTTTTCGACAGCAATGAACTATCTTTTGATTGGCGCTGCATTGATTGCTATATCTCGTTCATCTAAAGGCCGACTTGCCAGTGAAGCAAGTGCCTCAATGGTTGCCGTTCTTCTAACAGCATCGACCATTGGTGTTCTCCTTCTTCCAGCAATCTTNTCGTTCATTACACTTGAAAACGAAGCAAACCTTTTGGAAACTCTTCAGAATATCTCGCTGCTTCTTGTCTCTTCAATGCTTCACATTGCACTGTTCATCAACGTCTTGATTACGATTGGAGAGCGTGAGCACGATGACCTTTCTCCGACAACATGGTTCCTTGTGCTTGCACTTGTTGCGAAAATAATGGGCATGCTCCTCATCTTCTTCGGAGAACTTGCAGGTTCGACCCAAACTGTTTGGATGGCAGAACGTGTCGTCAGCGGATGGGTTCCTCTTGCTTTGATTTTCGCAGCAGCGTATCACATCATTCCATTCACTGCTGGTAAACCAGTTTGGTCTGAATCGATGCAGAAAACCAGCATGCTGTTTCTCTTCATCACCGTTCCACCTTTCTTCCTCTCTTCGGCAGACGGTGGAGAACTCTTGCAGAATGTCG
Organism: Euryarchaeota archaeon TMED99; assembly: GCA_002170315.2. Taxonomy (GTDB): domain Archaea; phylum Thermoplasmatota; class Poseidoniia; order Poseidoniales; family Poseidoniaceae; genus MGIIa-L1. Next base: position 33,018 of record NHFA02000041.1, on the reverse strand, counting down.
GCGCCATACTCATGACGCTCGGACTTCTACCTCTGCTTGCAGGTTCGTTTAACATGGTGGCAACCGCTGCTTCGAACCCAGAGCGAATCGTCAAGAGTCCAGGTGCTTTTGCAGCAACAGTCGCTATGATGTTATTACCAATTTATGCAGTTGGAGGTTTCTTTACCGGAATGGACACATTCGTTGGAATGGATAAACTCGGTTCGATGGCACATACTGTTGATACCGGCTTCATTTCCACAGTTGGAAGTTTGATGATGCTTGCAGTCATCTTCACCTCCTATCCGTTAGCAGCCCGCAAGAAATTGGCGAAGGCGTCGAACGCCCAACTTGCAGTTTGGCTCACCTTGATTGGCGGTGTTGCTTCTACCATTTCCGCACTCATCGGTGACTTCACCGCATATGCTGTATTGGAATCCGGAGTTGAAGATGCCGTTGCTTCTACAGAAGGATTCTTCTTGGTATCTGCTGCAACATTCTACTTGGTCGCTGTTGCAAGTATGCTTGCAGCACTTTCGATGATACACACTGGTCGNCCGAATAACGCAGCATACTCCGATGTATCTGCAAAGAGCGACATCGACTCTTACACTCTTGTTGAAGGAACGACCTCGATTCGAGTTCTCCTTGGACGCGGTGTTGGAGTCGACACAATGCTTCACATTGGAGAGGCTGAAGAAGATGAAGGAGGCTCCTCAATCATCCAAGTCTCAGCCCAACTTCACAACGATGAAGTAACAGAATTCCCAGTTCCAGAAGAATTGGTAATGCTTGCACAATTCCTCAAGCAAACCAAGCAAACTATTTTTGAGTTTTTCAGCACGATTGATTTGGATGGCTCGGGAGAAATCGACGGATATGAATTCCAACAAGCTTTGGCAAAATCAAANATCGCGAATCTCCCACCTTGGGAAATGGAACGTTTGGTTTCAGCAGTTGATCTTGATGGCGATGGACGTCTTAANCTNCCTGAACTTGACATTATGCTGGCAAAGATTCGANANGACATCCTGGATTCTGAGGAAGAATAACCACGCTCATTTGGCGGGATGTCAGTGAAAATCGGATTAGTTGGCAAGCCCAATGTCGGCAAGTCTACTTTTTTCAGTGCTGCAACTTTAGCAAAAGTCGACATTGCAAATTATCCATTTTGTACCATTGAGCCCAATGTAGGCGTTGCTTTTGTAGCGGCGAGGATTCAGTGCCCTTGCAAAGATATTCGCCAACGACTTGAGGCAGAAGGGCGCCTTGATGCAGTCTCTGACGATGACCCGCGTCAAGGGAGTTTATGTGAGCCCCGAACAGGTTCATGTATCGCACACCGCCGACTCGTTCCATGTTTTCTGGTTGACATCGCAGGACTCGTTCCCGGTGCCAGTGAAGGAAGNGGTAGAGGAAATGCTTTCCTCGCAGATTTAGCAAATTGTGACGCCCTCATCCAAGTGATTGATGCAGCAGGTACGACCGACCTTGAAGGAAATCCACAAGGTGCGAATCAGAGTAAAGAAGTGGCTCAACAACGCATTGGCGAAGAGATTGAATTCCTTGGCCAAGAATTAGATGCTTGGATTGCAGGTTTGTTGAGTGACGGTTGGACGCGTGGTGTNCGCAGAGTCCAAGCCGAAGGCGAGAAAGGTTTGGTAACCTATATCCATGAACAATTAACAGGTCTTGGTTCCACTTCACAATCCATTGCGATGTCTTTTGAAGCATTCAAAGAAGACCACAATGAACTGGGTAGTCCTTGGGATTGGAGTCCAGCAATTATCGCTTCTCTTGCTTCTCATGTTCGCACGGCCCTTTTCCCAATACACATTGCAGCCAACAAATTTGATATCGCACCTTTGGACGTCCTTGAGGGCGTTTCAGCAAACGGCATCCTCATGCCATGCATGGCAGACGTCGAATTAGCTCTCCGCCGAGCAGCATCTGCGGAGTTAATTGCATATATTCCTGGTCAAAAATCGTTTGATTTTATCAATAAAGATGCTCTTTCTGAACCACAATCCAATGCATTGAACCATATGTTGGAGCGCCTTTCAACCAACGGCGGCACCGGTGTATCAACACTCATCGATACGGTTTTGTTTGACGAACTCGATCACATCGTTGTGTATCCAGTTCAAGATGAAACGCATTGGACAGATGGTGATGGTAAAGTTCTCCCAGATGCTTTTGTTGTTCCATCTGGCATACAAGCGAAGCATCTTGCCTACAAGGTACACAGCGACCTAGGAGATGGTTTCATTCGAGGCGTTGATGGAAGGAGCCGCAGAGTAGTTGGGGCTGAACATGAGATGAGCGACGGAGACGTCCTCAAGATCCACGCAAAATCGTAATCAATGTCCTTCTGGACGGTCATAGGATGGCGTAAGTCGAGCCATATCACCGGAGTATTGNCCGCCCCGATAGATGAACCANACAGGCGCAAGCAAAGTTAACACGATGAGAAGCGCCAAGAAATACCAACCCCAAGGGTTGACGTCGCTCAGAACCATTATCCAAAGTGTCCAGAGTAAGGGGATATACATGAACACGCTGTATCTTCGCGCCATTATTTGCAAACGAGCACTTCGAAGTGAGTCATCATACATGTTCGCAGCATCTTCTTTTGATACTAAGCCGAGTTCTAATCCGCATCGAACACAGACTTGAGNCTTCGGNCCATTTCCATGAATAAACTGCTCCCGAGAATAGGTGCTTGAACAATGTCGGCACGTTGGCATGAGACTCCCTCAACCAACCCACACACTCCCGATTCTTCAAGCATCCGCTTCACACATGAGGAAATTCTTGAGTAATTCGAGACCTTCTTGAGAGCCCACTGACTCAGGGTGGAACTGAACTCCATGAATCTGTAGTTCAGGATGTTGAATTGCCATGACGATTTTTGTATCGACTTCATGTGCAGTTTCGGTGAAAAGAGATTCGTCTGTTGAGGTTATGCATAGAGAGTTGTAACGAGTGAATGANGAAGGGGATTGTAATGTTGAGAAGAGCCCAGTCTTTCCATGGATGCACGAACGTGGAGCTCCATGTACAGGTCCGTTCGGCGAGCGAGTGAGTTCCATTCCCGCCGCTAACCCAAGTGCTTGGTGACCGAGGCAGATTCCGAGCAGAGGTACAGTGATTTGTTGACTTAGAGCAGCATTCGCCAACTCCATTGTGAGTGGCGAATCTGTAGGAACGCCGGGTCCTGGGCCTAAGATGATGTGTGAAGGTTCGAGCCGAGAAATCAATTCCTTACATCTGTTCAAATTCCAATGGTGAACCCATGCTCCTTCTCGAGCCTTGTAAACCACAACTTCGTAGCCGAGGCCTGCGATGGCGTGGGCAATGTTCAGAGTAAAAGAATCGAGGTTATCGATGAGCAAGACACACCCTTTGGCCTCCGTTTTCTCATCATCAAACCGTACACTGCCTTTCAGTGGTGCAAGGGGGACAGCCTCAACTTCAAGTTGGTGGGTGCTTAGTTCGCCGGTCGGTAGGGCTTGGTCATCTCCCTCAATCCATCCACAGGCTTTGCGAAGAGCAGCAGCTTTCCATTTCGCTTCCTCAACTTCGGTCTTTGGATGAGAACCAATTGTGATACCGCCTCCAGCAGCGACTTCAGCATTCCACTTGTCTCTCTGCTTTCGAGCAATGAGTGTACGAATCAGGATATTCCATGAACTTGCACCAGAAACGACATCAATCCAGCCGATAGAACCCGTCCAGAAAGACCGAGGACGTTGTTCTAATTCATCGATTGCAGCACAGACTACAGTTCGTGGGCAACCAGTGATGCTTCCTCCAGGGAAAACCGCTTGGAGCGCATCCAACCCGTTCGCTCCTTCTTTCAAAATCCCCGAGAGGTGCGAGACCAGGTGTTGAACCTGAGAATAGGCTTCAACATCAAATCGGTTAACTTTGACACTTCCAACCTTCGCGACCGCTGAAATATCGTTTCGCATTAAATCAACCAGCATACGGTGCTCAGCACGCTCTTTTTCATCGTTGACCATTTCTAAACGCAGCGCATTTTCTTGCTCAATGCTTGAACCTCGGGGCCGAGTACCTTTGATCGGCGATGTGAAAACTGATTCCCCATCACTTTTGAGCAGGGATTCAGGTGAAGAGCACACCAAAGCAAACCCGAGGTCGGGCACTTCGAGATAGGCTGAGAAAGGCGCGGGGTTTTGTTCATTCAATCGCTGGAATACATGGCGTGGGTGCTCCTTAATTTCTCCACTCCACCATCGACCAACATTGACTTGATACATTTGTCCGTTTCGAATACTTTCACATATTGCCTCAATTGCCTGTTCATGTTGTTCATCGGTCATGGAACTTGTTTCAGCCGATGGGGAACATTTTTCCAAGGCGGGTAACGACTCAGTCGTTTCCATGTTTTGTGCAATCTTCATCCCCCATGTATCACCTAAAAGCGTATGATATTGAAGAATCCCAGATTTCTTTTCTTGGATCACAACCCTTTCTACAAGCCAAAGGATTGTGAGTAATTCGTCTTCATCCGGAAGATGTTGGAGTTGAACGGGTTGTGTCCATTGCACCATGTCATAAGCCAATGCACCTGCCCAAAATGGACGTTGAGGTAAAGTTGCATCGGGTAGATTTTCGAAATTCTCAACCGGAGTGTGAGGTTGAAGTTTTGTAAGAAGCTCAGAAATGGAGGAGGCAAATATGGAGGTTGCATGATACCAACACCCGTGTTTCCACTCTTCCACTTGAGCCACAAATGCCGATTTATCTTGTACGAGGAAGACTTCTCCGTTGAGTGGACTGTGTTTTTTTCCAGCAGGTACTTTATTTCTGCTTGGTTGCTTAACCAACACCCTCTTTCGAGAGGGGCCACAGAGGATTGAAAATTGAGCGAGATGGGTGTTCGGCCCTCCCGAATAGAGGAGTAATTCATCAGGTCCACCAAAATGGACCGCATTTTCTCCAATCAACCCTTTCTCTCGCCAATGAGCGTTTAGGGAAAGTAAATTTTCACTCATTGGCTCGACCTCACATCAACCCATGTTGCTCGCTCTTGATAATGCGATTCCAAAAGAGACTGGCACAGAGCAGTGAGTGCTTTACCTTCTCCCAGTGCTTCTCCATCAAGCGAGAGAATCCGGCACGCTCCAATTCCGCTACCTATGGCTACAACTTCTGCCGCACGAGCGACTAATCGTTCATTGAGGCGACCAAATTGAACCGGAATTCCTGCAGCTTCAAGTCCACTGATGAGCGTTTGCAAAGTGATACTTGTGACTCCGCCTTCACTTGGAGCTGCTACCCATGCAACGCCATCTTCATCCAAGACGATTGGTGCAGCCCGGTCGGCGTCGACAATTGCAAAGTCGTGAACATGGAATGCTAAGTCCGCTCCGCGTTTTTTGGCAACGGCGTGTGCATCAAGATAAGGCTTCCAATCTCCATGCTTTGTACCATTGATTTTCATTGTCCACCGAGGGGCTGGCATCGTGATTGCATCAATTTCTTCATTTCTAAATTCTGGTTGACGTATTTCAAAAGAGAGTTCACCAGAATGTGAGCATTCGATTCGGACTAACACTGATGGTTTATTGGAATGGTTGTGAAGGCCTTTCTCTGCCATTTCTTGGAAGAAGTTTGCAATACGCATGGAAAGGTCGTTTGGCAATTCAATACGCAACAGTTTCGCATGTTCGCCCAGCCTTTGGAGGTGGAGTTCCCAATCGGCTAATGCAAAACCTCCATCCCATAATGCCGTGGTGAACACCGCGTCACGGGGGTTTTCGGTTTTCTCGTCACCCATTGACACGCCTCAAAGCAAGTCATCCAAGAATGATGTATCAATGCTCGCCTGAGGGAGTTGTGGGGAACTTTGACCGGCAAGGTCATTCATCAATGCATTATTTTGTGTTGGTTGCATTACTGGTTGAGATGGCTGGTATGCTTGACGCCCGTAGATGTCTTGATTTTCGATTCGTTGGGCTGCTGCATAAATATCATTATTTTGTTCAACATTTGGCACAGTTTGACTCGGCATTGGCGGCAGTGCAGGAGCGCTGTCAGCACCCCAGCCGTCATCTTGAATGCCCCATGTTGCTTCTTGCAATTCAAGGGTTTGATCTCGTCGACGCTGACCGCCTCGAGAACGAACAATTGCAACCAGCAAGAGCACTGCGATGAACAGTAATCCTGCTGCCAAGAGATTCGGGGTAGTGAGGAGTGACGAGAAATCATTTTCATTAACAGCATCTTGATTTCCATCGCCATTTGCATTTTCCTTTCCGAAAGCATCGAGCATTATCGCATCAACTTCCTCTCGTTCAAAGAGGTCATCAAACGGTGCAACAGCAATGTACCATCCAGAGGAGTTTACCAATGAATCGTAATTGTTGGGAGTAATGAGGAACGAGTTCGATGCCTTTACTTCGGCCACGAAATCAGCATCAGAATTAGATGTGAAATCGTTATTGGAGATGTACACGCGATATCCACGAACACTTGGGTCATCGGAATGACTCCATTCAACCAAAATATTCTGTTCAGAGTTCCATGACAAGACGATGTTTTCGATTTGGTCAAGGTATCCACCCAAATCATCAACACCATCATCAATGGATTGCGCCGAAACAGTAACGAGATTGATCTCTTGAGCATTTCCAGCAGTATCCCTAACTACGACAGCCACCCAGATTTCTTGTCCCGCAATGACGGGGGTATCTCCTGCTACTACATCGATTGTAAGCGGAAGTTCAGGCAAGCGAGAAAGAACAGTAATTGGTGTGGCGGGCCCAGTACTTCCCATTCCAATTGCGTCAAAAGACCAAGTCGCTGCATAGACTTCATACGCCGCAACATCGCTTTCTTCACTTAATTCAAAGTCAAGCAGAAGCGCACTACCATCATCATTCGGACGGTCATATAATTCTAAGGAATCAAGTGGAGCAGGAGCAGTAATGTCTTGCAAGTTGTTAATTGGGATGACAGTGGCTTGTGGTAAATTGGTAAGATGAACATTTCCAGCCAGGTCATGAACGGTTACGACGACGAAGAGTTCAATATCTGGTTTGATGATTTGAGGTGTAGCATCAACGATTGAATCGCCGCCATAGAGAGCGGTTGAAATCGATAATTCAATCGGATTGTAATCCTCATCAATCCACTGTTTGTTTATTTTCAAGCATGCACATTGTGTCTCATCATCACCAAACGCAGCCCAAGCAGTAGAGAGGTCAGCGATTGGACGGTCTGCAGCCCACACGATGTAATGTGAGAAATCGTCTGCATCAGAGATTGACCAAATAACATCGATTGCAGTTCCATCATCATCAGGATGGTCAAAAGCATTCACTGTACCTACTCGGTCAGGGGTTGAACCGCTTCCAGCAGTATTGCGAAGTGGTGTGACTTGAACCAGATCAACATCATTGAGGTTAGCGTTCAACCAATCATCGTAAGCAACAACACCGACATAGTATGCTTGACCATCTTGCAGTCCTACGCCATCAATACTGGTAATTGTGGTTGAAGTCTCTGCGCAATCATCAATGATCTTGGCTTGGCTAAACTGGTCACCTTCAACCGAAGCAGATGGAATCGACTCGCCATCAAAACCACCAGTCGATAATCGGATAAAGATAGCATAGAAAGTACAGTCTTCGGCAGGGTTCACATCCCACGAAACGGTAATTCGTCCACCGTCGTCATCAGGAGTGTCAATCGCTTCGACGTTCTCCATCTTTGGTGGAGCAGTATTGTCGTTTAATCCACCTGTTGGAACAACTGGCCCAAGAATGAACGGATTCATGATGTCCTCTTGGCCAGATTCATCGGCACAGGTAAGGGCAAGCCAATACGGTTGACCGGCATCAAGTGACAATACAGTTGTGTTTCCTTCTGTCTTGTCGACTTCTGTTTCAGGCGTTAATCCCAAGACATCGGTCATTGGGATGGTAGATGAATAAATCATTGTACTTGCTAAATCAATGGAAGTGCATCGAGCCCATTCAACTTCCAAATCGCCATCAGATCCGCCTTCATGAGGTCCAGCATTTGCCCAAAGTGGCGAGAGCGGAATTTCATTGCTCGGGGAGGCAGGTCCCATGATTGGAGAAGGAGTGCCGAAGTGTCCATCGTCGTATTCAACAACAACAACAGCATAGTATTCTTCGCCATCGACCAGCGGTATTCCATTCGCAGTTGTCACTTCACTGGAAAGACGGCTATGCAATGAAATCGCTTTGTCAATCGTTCGTCCTGTAAGGTCATCAGCTGTGAGTGGTAAACCACTTTGCGTCACAAATGGACCCTCGTTGACATAAACCAAATATCGAGCGAAGTTATCGTCGTGGACAAGACTCCAGTTGGCTAATAATGCGCCTCCACCGTCATCAGGGCGGTCGATGAGGTCAGTCATGGTGATCGGAGTTTCAGTACGGACATAATCGTAGATGAGGCGCACGTGCATCGAGCCGTTTGAAGGTGAACGTAGCGTCATCCGTAGGAATTGAGTTCCGTTTACAATAACGCCGTTATCAACAGCGAGTTGCATTGTTGTTTCAAAATCAGGATTGTTATTCAGTTCAATGGTTGCATTGTATTTGAGACTCTTTGAATGAGCCCATGTAGCAGCATTATTGACAGGAGATGTGAATGCGAGTGGAACGGTTTGGAACATGATTCCATTTGTGCCTACAACGCCGAGCGTCGGGTCAAGTGCGACCGTTGAATTAAGGTCAGCCAGCGTGATGCTCATACCCGGATGTGTCATGTCGGTAATGTCTTGAGTTACGAGATTAAACCCGACATTTAACGGATCAGCATATCGAACAGACACGCGTTCAATTTCAGTATATTGCGGATTGTTTTCGTATCCATACAAACCTTCACCGTCGGTGGTGAGCCAGATATAATCTGAGGAAATTGTTCCACCAGTGAGCAGTGGCATCGAAATCATCTTGACATTTTGATGAGAGTTTGTTCGAGCTTCGAGAATCGATACTCCGTTGCCTCCGAAGACCAGAACATGGTCACCATCACTGACCATTTTTTCGACTGGCCAACCAAAGACTTGGTAGGATGGTATTCCACTTTCAAAGAATGAAGAAGTACTGTTCCAGTGCGTCATCGGTCCAATATCAGTGGCGATATGAAGGCCCCAATAATCGCTTGCCAAAGCATCGACATTATTGGATGGCAACTGGTCAAATTCATGACCGGTCATTGCTCCTGAACTCAAATCGATTGTGGTGACTGCAGGCCGTTCATTTCCAGCACCATCGTGTCCAATGAACAGTGTTGAAGGGAGTGATGATGAGGAATAGGTCGTGAGTGACATGGTTGAGGTTCCCATGAGGCCAGAGGCTGAGTTGTAGAGGGTTGTTGCGTTCGTTGTGAGGTTCATTTCAACCAAACCAGCAGGTGTAGCCATCCATAGAGAATTGCCTTCAACAAGAACATCTTCAACGACGTTGGTTGGTAGACCGTCTGATGTCGTAAGTGGATTAATCCAGTCGCCAGCAGCATAATCCCAACGCCCTACACCGCCATTGGTTGCAATGTAGAGGATATCGGAGGTCGCAGCGAAATTGTTGACTCCATTTGACGGTAATCCGCCCAGAAGTTTACCATTGCCAAATCCAGTCTGTATATCGTAGAGTTGCACACCTGGTGCAGAGCCGCCACTGCCCATCAGTCCGAGAACGAGCGTTGTACCATCAAGCACCATTCCATCAAGATAGCCATGTAATCCGCCACTCAGTCGTGTTACAATGCCAGTCAGCGTGTCCAGCTTGTACAAACCAGTAGGTGTAGATGAGATATACAAATCAGTTCCAATTAATTCGGTATCTTGGGCCTTACTGTTTGCCGCCATAGTCCAGCCGTTTTGCCAAAATATTGAACCGTCAGCTTGCCATTCACCTTGAAGTAATCCTGCTCCGCTCGATTGTCCTTGACCCTGATTTGTNCCNGCNGTGGTNACCCAAAGNTGGGTCGAGTTTCCATTCATAGTCGTCACTTGTCCACTGACAAGTCCNGGAAGTGTAGCAACGGTGTTTTGCCCGAGTGAACTGATGGTNTCGACCTTACTGAATCCTGAAGAGCCACCTGCTTGACCAACCAACCATTCATTGCCTAGCCATTGGAAAGAGGTTACAGATGAGCCTGCGCCATTAACACTGGCCTGAGCATTCGAGTTGCCAGAGGTTGCAATAAGGGTGAATCCTCCACCGATGATATTNCTGCCCGACAAACCAATTCCGTGTCCGAGCACAAGTCCTCCATTCGCATAGCCAATTGAATCCCACCATACTCGGTCGCTTGGTAAACCGTTGGTTGCCGAAGTGATTGGAGTAATCCAAGAACCTGATGAATAGCTGTACTTCTTGATGTCCGCTTCATCTTCATAGAAAGCGACGTAAAGTGTGTCGGTTGCATCGCAAGCCACACCGGAAACTTCACCATAATCTTCATTCCAATCAGCGCGAGTAAAGGAACCTGTAATCGTACTGTTTGCCAAATCCAGGCGGGCTACCCCACCATTGTTCGCATAGATTCCAATGTTGAGAACTCCGCCGCACATCGCCATAGAAAGTGGGTAACCATTTGGTGTTCCACTTTGTCCAAGATCAAATTGATTCCATGTTGAACCATCCCAGTGAGACACTGCACCACCTTGGAATTGCCCAAATCCACTGACATCGCCACCACCGGTGACAAGATGTGTTCCATCTGTCCATAATTCGTAAATTCTACTGCCAGCATTGTTTGGAAGTCCGTTTCCTTCTTCCCACATTGTAAGCCACTGGTTCGAGGTTTCGTTGTATCGTGCTACNCCGTCTTCGGTTGCGAACAGAACTTCTCCATTAAATTCGAGGATTTCTCGGATTGGGAAATCAAAATCATTAGCATCCCATGTGCCCATTGTCGTACCGTTCGGAGCGATGAGCTCAAGGTTACTTTCGCCCCATGAGACCCACATGTTTCCTGAGGAGGATTCGTATGCAGTTACTCTGTCGACCTGTCCAATTGGTAAGATGCTGGNATCCCACGAGCCGCTTGAAATATNCCATTGTGCGATACCGCCTGAACCATCGGTATTCCACCATTGTCCAGATGAGACGCTCACCATGAGTTTGCCATCAACGATGTTCATNCCGTTNACATCGCCNCCGTTTTCATTNAGTTNGGCTCCNGCATCTAAGGAACTCAAACTCGCATAGTTTGCAATATCGATACGGAATACATTNTCGCTGCTCGTGCGGTCGTTGTAGTACATGATGTTCCCATCGACAATCATATCGTGAGGATTACCGTTGCCAGCAAACAAATTACTCGACTTTTCAATGTCATAGACTTCTGCTCCAGTTGTCGTGTTGAGCAGTTGGAAACCGTCATCACCCCCGATCCAGATTTGACCTGGGTTGATATCGGCAACCAGGCCAGTTACCTCTTCNTTNCCACCNTCNAANACATTGTCTTCNGTCCAAAGAGTAAGCCAGGCATTGTTCGGCATATCGTAGCGAGCAATACCTATTCCGTCAAGGCCGATGTAAGCGATATCGCCAATGACTTCTACGGGTGCGTTTTGNGTTTGTTCNCCAGCTTCCCATTCTCCGATGACTTCGTAAGGAGANGCAGTGATTATTCCTACTCCAGACGTCGTTCCTCCGAAGATGTAGCCGTAACTATCTGCTTCAACAGAGTAAGTGGCCCAGTTTGGCATACCGTCATACACATTCAAGCAATCAGGGTCGGAAGAAGACACTTGACTGCTCGACCATGCGCAGACTCCAATGTTTGTTGCAACATAGACGGTTCCACCTGAAACAGCGAAATCGAAATACTGTTGAGGTCGTGTATCCCAATTACGGCCTGTTTGGAATGAAGAAGAACTTGAACCATCCCACTTTACTGCGCCATTGCTGGTTCCGATGAAGAGATCGCTTCCATCAGCTTCCAATGCGTAAATATTGTCGCTTGGAAGTATGCTCGTCGAAGATCCTTGGCCCGGGTTATTGCTTAACTCGGTCAGGGGCGTCATTAGTTCGCCNGTAGAGAGGTCTTTTCGNGCNACNCCNTANCCNGGNATTCCAAAGTAAAGTATGTCGCCAGAAACGGCCACGGGAACATTATCTGCCCCGTTCACTCCAGTAGAAATCCACGGAGTTAACCAGGTGCCATTTGACAAATCATATCGAAGTACACCTTCGTCATCAGTAGCCAAATGAACGATGTTGCTAAACAATGCGAGGTCTACCGCAGCATCATCATATTCGACCGTAGAAGGGGTTGCACTGGTGGTAAGGTCAACTGCAATCATCTGACCTTCTCCAGTAATTCCAACAGCGGTAGAGCCATCAGAATCCACTCGGATAATATCATCATCGAGCAGTCCAGTATTCGAGGAATCCCACGTCTGAAGCAATGTTCCGTTTTTGTGCATTTGATGCAATCCGCTTTCTGAAGCGATGAAAACATGTGAACCATCGTTCATCAGATGATTGACCGCTGTTCCAATGTAAACAGGTTGGAGCCAGCGAGAGGCTTGGGTATCAAATCGATTCATGTAATCATCAGCAGCAACGAAGACCACACCGTCGAGTTCTGTAGCATCTTGCATTCCGGAAGAGGTTGGACCACTTCCGATTAAGAGGGAGCCCGTCAGAAGAGGCGTCGACCCTNGGGTCAATTCNGCGAATGAGCCAAATCCGTTACCGAGTAACAGGAGTTCCGATGCAGGNGCCCTGACGCCGGCGGCAGGCCAGACAATCAAGTCACGACCGTCACCTGTTAGGCCGAAGTTTGAAATCACTTCAGAACTCGAGAATACGCCGCTGGAAGTGTCATAGATATGCAATGTATCTCCACTTAGAATAAACAAATCGCCGCCGGAGCGAGCCAATCCATTGATGGTGTTGCTCGTGAGCCAATTCCCGTCATTCCAAGTTGAAAGCCAAAAACCAGAACTCCAATCGTATCGTGCCAATCCATTATCCGGAGAGGCGAGTAAGAGTTGATTTCCTGAAATCATCATCTCAGTAATTTCATCGGAGTGAAGGCTGTTTGCAGTTGACCAGGTTGAAAGCGCACTTCCGGAATTCAAATCCCATCTTACGACTCCTTCATCGTCAAAAGAAATGTAGAGAATATTGTTCACTTCAATCATGTCGAGGCAAACGCCAGATGTTGTTTTTGACATAGCAGCCGTCCAACTTAGACCATCCCACTGTGCAATCCCATCTTGGTTTGCAGCATAGACAAATCCGTTTGAAGCAATCATAAATTGGTCATGGGGCATTTGGGATGTTTGAGCATCAGGAGGGGTAGGGAGGGCAGTTTGCTCACTTGTATCATCAAGAGAAAAGGCGTGGAAAAGGCCGTCTGAAGTGAGAACATGGAGCAAACGATTGGTTGGATCCATGACCAGATCCCTAATCTCCGAATCAAATTCGAGAATATCGATAACAACAGGGTCGTTGGAATAATCGAGGGTAAGAATCACATCATCAATAGCAAGATACATTCGTCCATCATCTGGATGCATGGCGTGTGTAACGACGTTGAGTTCGAGTGGCGCTAGTGCTACAACTGGGTCGACTGGAGCGAGAGCCTCGATGATAAGTTCGGTTATCTCGGCATCTGAGGGGAGCGTCCATGTTGCGCCAGAGTCGCTGTTTGGGTTCATTCGGCCGATGTAGGGGTTTGGACCTGCAAAACTATCTTGAGAGCCAAGCATTCCTAAGCCTCGCCAGTCGAGTAGGTTGACGCCAATGTCACTTGCTACAAGCATTGGTTCTTCAATCATTAAACCATTACTTCCATCAACCCGAATTTGGAAAGAAACATTTGATAAATCGGCCCCAGGGGCGAATTCCAAAGTCCAAGAGGCGCTCGCCTGACCGCCGGTTGTAGGGTCTGCTCCAACAGCATCAAGTTGGACCCAACCCGTATCATTGCTCCCTTCTTGTGGCCAAATCGTGTCAAAGGCAGACTCGTGAGCCGAAACACCAGGAATTGTAAGTACAGGTGCGGCTGATGAAAGCAACATCAGCACGACCAAGAGCAGTGCTCTTCGAGAGTCGCGAGGCAGGGCCGCAGCGTTCGCATTGATGTTCATTAATTCCAATCGGAGTTTTAGGGTATTTGAACGCGACCCTCAATCGTGCGAAAAGATATCATAGATTCTTATGTTTTCGGGCTTAATCCAAACTCTTGTGTTCATTCTTTCTCAAGAGAGAATGCCCCCGAAAACCAGATGGTGTATGCAGACGGCTACCTCTCCCTCCTCTTATCACGCAAGACTCAAACCTAAGACCACCTTCGACAGGTAAGGTCGAAGTATGAATCTCAATAAGAAAGAGCGCTTACTTCGAAGGGAAGCGCTGGAATACCACGAAGCAAAACCCCGTGGTAAAATCAAGGTTGTACCGACAAAACCTCATTCGACAGCTCACGAATTAAGCCTTGCATATTCTCCCGGTGTTGCTTATCCGTGCCTCGATATTGCTGAGCGCCCAGAAGACGCCTACCGATACACCTCGAAAGGAAATCTGGTCGCAGTTATTTCAAACGGAACTGCAGTTCTTGGTTTGGGGAACATAGGGGCACTTGCGAGTAAACCGGTTATGGAGGGTAAGGGACTTTTACTCAAGACTTTTGCAGATATCGATGTGTTTGATATTGAAGTCGATACCGAGGATCCTGAATCATTTATTGAAACCGTCGTCAATATTTCCAAAACGTTTGGAGGCATTAATCTTGAAGACATCAAAGCACCTGAGTGTTTTGAAATAGAGCGTAGAATTGCTGAAGCAACCGATATACCGGTTATGCATGATGACCAACACGGAACTGCAATCATCTCTGCTGCAGCATTATTGAACGCAGTAGAACTTCAAGAAAAGAGTCTTGATTCGATAAAAGTCGTCGTCATTGGAGCCGGAGCAAGCGCCATTGCTTGCGCAAATCACTATGTCGCAATTGGTGTTCACCGAGAAAATATTTCGATGGTTGACAGTAAAGGAATCGTTACCAAATCCCGTCTTGAAGCAGGTGAATTAAATGAATACAAAGCACCCTTCGCACACGACAGAGAGGCCGGCGATTTAGCAGATGCTTTGCAAGGTGCCGATGTCATGCTCGGGCTTTCTAGGGGCGGACTTGTCAACAAAGAAATGGTCGCTTCAATGGCGGAAAAACCGATAATTTTTGCACTCGCAAATCCGACCCCAGAAATCACTCCAGAAGAAATTTTAGAGGTTCGTGATGATGCCATTATTGCAACTGGAAGGTCCGACTATCCAAACCAAGTCAACAATGTCTTGGGATTCCCTTACATTTTCCGAGGAGCCTTGGATGTGCGTGCCCGTGACATCACTCAGGGGATGAAGATGGCAGCAACGCATTCACTTGCACAACTTGCTAAAGAACCGGTTCCCGATTATATTTCAGCCGCTTATGATGGTGCAACAATGCAATATGGACCTGAATATATCATTCCGAAACCTTTCGACCGAAGGGTGTTGATTTGGGAAGCATCAGCAGTCGCTCAAGCAGCCGTTGAGGAAGGCGTTGCAGCAGTTCAACCCGATGAGTTTTCAATCGTCGATTACCGAGAGCAATTGGAAGCACGTCTCGGTCTTTCATATTCGATTATGCGCCACGTCATCAATCAAGTTCGTGGTAAAGGAAAGCGCATCGTATTCCCTGAAGGCGATAATGAGAAAGTGTTACGCGCTGCAGCACAGTTGGTTGAACAGAAAATCTGTTATCCCATTCTCCTTGGCCCTGTAAATCGAATTGAGCGAATGATCGATGAGTTGGGCTTACATTTTGAGTATGAGGTCTTTGACCCAAGAAAAGACAAACGCAGGAAAGGAATTTTTGCTGAAAAATTAATGGAAAAGCGCAGCCGTAAAGGCATGACTTACCCCGATGCTCACCGGTTGCTCAAATCGCGCCCTTACTTTGCAAGTCAAATGGTCATGAATGGCGATGCTGACGGTTTTGTAGGCGGTGTGAGTCGAAACTATGGTGATGTCCTTCGCCCGACCCTTGAACTCATAGGGCCTGATGAAAGTGCCCACTGTGTCGTAGGGTGCTATATGATGAACGTCAAAGGGCGAACTATTTTCTTAGCAGATGCTACTGTTAACGTATATCCTGATAGCCGGACACTGGCTGAAATAGCAGTTCAAACAGCAAAAGTTGCTCGCCGATTCGGTGTCGCTCCTCGAGTTGCCATGCTCTCATTTTCTAATTTTGGTTCCAGTCGAGCTCAACGTTCTGAGCGAATTGAAGATGCGATTGAATTTGCACGAGAACTTGACCCGTCATTGGTCATCGATGGGCCCATGCAAGCGGATACAGCGCTCAATGGAGACGTTCAAACAGAATACCCATTCATGGATTTCAAGGGTCCAGCAAATGTCCTTGTTTTACCAAATCTCGCCGCAGCAAACATCGCTTACAAATTACTCGAAGAACTCGGTGATGCGGAAATGACCGGGCCGATTCTTGAGGGCATGGACAAACCAGTACAACTTGTTGCACGCCAAGACGGTGTTCGCCATATTGTCAACATGGCAGCAATTTGCGCTGCCGACGCCATCCGTCAAGATTCATACTGGGAGACCTTAGTCACGCCCAATATCGATGGATGATTCTTCTGCATCCTCATAGAGTATGGTCGGTCTGCGTGGTCGCCAAAAAGCACCCGTGACAAAACCTGCACACAAGCCTCCAAACAGCAGATTGGCCCAACCAGTCGTTGCATAACTACCCATTCCTCTGGCGATAGGTATCGCAAATGAAGGAAGAACTCCGAGCAGAAAAGTCCAGAAGATTTCTCCACGAATGTTTGCTGAAAAATCAGCGTTCCGAGGCACCCGTACAGCATCGCCTTCCCGTATCGGTGTGATGACAAGACGAATCACAATTTCCTTTAATTCTCGGTCCATTGGAGCGCTTGAGAGTGCTGTAATTCCTTCTTGACGAGGATGGGTCTCAATCGCTGCACGATGTCGCGCCATCGGCCCCAATCCCTCGAATGCTCGCGGCCGCCCATCCATCATCGCTCCCCGATAATTATCTGAAACGCCATCGGATAAAATTTCAATTTTACCAGGCTCTAAGTTCAATTCAAGAAAGTCATGCGCACGTCGCCACTCGCCCTCACTGGGGCAACGGACTTCCCACTTTTTTGATGGATCAAGTTCGAACTCAGTTGAATGAAGGTCGTTGCTCAAGTCGAAACATATCTGTTGTATTCGCTCGCCTCCCAACTTGATATCATCGTCTTTGAGGTTAAGCAAATCTTTCAATTGAGGTTGTGATAAAACTGCTTTTGTCACGTAAAATTGAGGGCATCGCACTTCATGGCGAGGCCGTTGTCCTCCATACATCCACCCGCCTTTTTCAGTACCCAAAAAGACATGTCCTGCATCTACAGATTCAAATTCAATACCTCGATATTGAACCACCAATTTTTCACCCCCGTCAAATGGATTTTTCCATGCGTTGATACCACGCCATTCCCATTTCATGGTCTTCCAGTAAGGAAAACTGAGGGAATGGAGAAACCGAGCGCATGTAGCCGAAAACGGAGAAATCAACCAAGTCTGGAGTTTCGCCGCCAAAGAAATCCTTGCCATCATGCGCATTGGTAAAATCGGTTAACAAATCATGCCAGAGTTGTTTGGGTTTTCGACCATCTTTCTTCACTCTTTTTCGAGCAATGATTCCCCACATGACAGGGAAACCAGCCCATGCATACAATCTCTTAGCAAAGAAACCAAATTTTTCGAGTTTAGAAATACGCACGGTCGTTTTCAACGCCGAGCCGATGCTTCCATACAAGATTGGAATTGTCGCCTTTGACATTTTCGTGTCCGACCATTCGAGCCATTCAGCTTGCCGCTCAGCATCGCCAAGGGCTGCTAATTTACCAGAATTATAGGTCGCATCGATATGCTTGAGTAGCGGCGTTGAGTCAACATGATAGCCGCCGTTTTCATCTGTGAATACGGGCACTTTTCCCCAATCTCCGGCAAAACTGACATCTTTCTTAATCCTCATGCCGTTGACTGCGATGTAATCTACATCGAGTTTGAGGTGCTCAATCAGCCCCCGAACCTTCCAACAAAAAGGACAGGTGTAGAGCATGTGAAGGGTAGGAGTTTGACCCATTACTCCTTGGGGAGTGACGCTCCTTCTTCAATCCTCGTCATCAATCTCGGGCTTCCATCCTGGCTTCCAGAACTCAAGATTATCCAGCCAAGCCATCCACTCTTTGTCCTCGCAAGTAAGCAAGCGAAACGCCCGTGCATCAAGTCCACTTCTGTTGACATCGCTTAGAATTCCGTGCTGAGCAGCATCGCTCCATTCTACCTGCATTCTGCGAATTTGTCTTCGAGCCTCTTCGGGGTTATCGAAATTTAATTCGCAAGCATCCCTTAGTTCCGAAATGAGAATGCGATTATCTTTCAGCAAAGGGTCGCTAACAGGAGCGCGATTCGTTTTCGCTTTTCGTCCAAACGGCCACCAACCCATGCCTTACAATCGCAGGCCCTTCCCTAAGAGATTTTGCGCCAATGGGTATGGTGGCTTCATCAATAAGGACTCCTTGGCGAAACCATGGCAAGGATTACAGTGCATCTTCATGGCACTCCAAAAGAAAAAGCCAATCGTGAACTTATTCAGATGTATTCTCAACGTTTGTTAGCGCGTGGAATACGCGTAGAATTTCATTCTGATAAATTATCATTGGATGCATACGTGGCTCTTCTTCAAAAAAAGAAGGGGACGATTCTTTACATGGACGAGGCTGGTGAACTGATCGATTCAATTCAATTTTCCAAGCGAGTTCATGATTGGAATATCGCTGGTGAGGAAACCCATCTTGCGATTGGACCTGCTCAAGGCTGGCCTTCAAACGGAATACCAGAGCACGCCAAACGACTTTCACTTTCAAAAATGACCTTCCCTCATGAATTGGCGAGCGTTTTGCTGGTTGAACAATTGTACCGCGCGACTGAGATCTTGCGAGGGACTGCTTATCACAAGGCCTAGCAAAGGGTCAAGAAGCACCGTTTCTTCGATTGATATGGAGGGCATAACATGCTTATATTCGAAACAAATACTCTGCAATGGATATTGATTTGTTTTGAAGCAGTTGTCGGGCTTCTGCTCTTCATCGGTTCACGCAGTCAACCTTTCCCTCAACCATCGCGAAGATTTGGTTTGTTCATACTTTCTCTTGCATCTCTTGCAGCCGTTGGGCAAATGGCGCCAAACCCAGTAACGGTAACCGGCCACCTCGTCTTGCTTACCGGCGTTGGCTCGTTCGGCCTTCTTGCTGGCATTCATCATCTGGTTCGAACCCGAAGAGAAGTATTGCTCGCACCCTTTTCTGGATTTTTCTTTTGCGTCGGCGTAGGCGGACTCATGGTTCAAACATGGGAGAGTCTGAATCAGTTTGAGCAATGGTCGGGCTTTCTCTCCTTAGTTCTGCTTGGAGGTGGCCAAACGTGGCTCGTTTTCCGCGGTTTGCTCATAGGACGATTACCACTCGCATGGAGCCAAGCAGGTATGGTCGCTCTCCAACGTGGCCAACTCACCGGGGAATATGGTGCAATCGCATGTTTTGAAAAAGGATGGGATGCAGAAGAAGAACACCTCAATCCCATGGCTTATCTTGCACTTCATCGAATCAATTTGTTTATCGAAGACAAATCTGCTGCCGAAGAATGGCACGAATCTTTACTCTCAGTCGGTGGCGAAGAGGGAGTGGCGGTTGAATGGATACAAGCGATCCACGAATCCCTTGAACGGATTGATCCTTCGAGGATGTCCCGCCTTCCGCCACTCAACCCTTCTGAACAGGAATGAGCCTTTTTCCGGTAACAAGAATCCTCTTTAGAGAAGTTTACTGGTAGTTCCATGTCAATTCTTACGCATGAATACAAAGAACTTAAGTGTTTGAAAAACAATATTTACACATGGGAAACGAAACAGTGGAGAAAGAAGACTGGAAATTAGGAACAATTTTTTGGTTTGCAGTTGTCGTTTGGTTCTCTTCCAGCCTTCTCTCACAAGCGGTCTACATGGCGTTTTACGGCGTCCCTTACGATGCAATCGTTCTCTTGAAGCAATTTGGACCACTGTATTACGCAGTTATGATTGTGGAACTGTTCATTTGGGCAGGACTCGCTTCAGTATTTGTGATGAAGGTTGCTCGTAAGATTGTTCCAAATCAACAAACTCCGGTTACAACTGCTTGACAATGTGCGGCCGATTNTTTAACCGACCCCCTAAAAACGACGAAAATCAAACATTGGCTCCGATGAGTTGAAGGTCCTCCAAGTAAAGGAGTTCATGTGAAAGAACATTCAGATCTTCCCTTCTTTACAGGACGGCCTATGGATGTATGTTCATTGATCGACGAAGAAGACGCTCTGCGAGAACTTCCNAAAGGGGCTCAAATTGTTTCGATTGAAGATGCGCGAAAGAATCTACCAAAAGTCACGCGCATGTTGGCAGAATTACAAGCCATGAGTGATGTAGCTCATGACCTCACAGAAGAATTAGAAGTTCTGCTCGAAAGTCTAGAAGCAGAAAGTGAGCATGTTGTTGAGGTTGCAGAACAGCTGGCCGAATTGGTCGCTAATTGGCAAAAGGTAACTGCTAAAATTGAACAGACTGGGACACGTATTGCTTGTCTTGAACCAGGCCGATTAGAGTGGTATGGTGTTGTTGACCAGCACCTTGCCCTGTATTCATGGCGCTTTGGGGAAGAAGATATTGAGTGGTATCATCCAATTGATTCAACCTTCCTTGCCCGAAAACCACTCATAGAAGCATGACTTGGGATTGCCTGAGGCAGGACAGATGGTACGCATTACGCGAGTCTACACGGGCACTGGAGATGAAGGAGAAACATCGTTGGTTGATGGTTCGCGACGCTCAAAGGCCGACCCACGTCTTGAAGCAGTTGGCACATGCGATGAATTGAACGCTCTTTTCGGAATGTGCTTAATGGAAATTCGTCGTCTTCCGCCTCACAGTGATGGAGGCAGCAGCTCTACCATCAAGCGAGTTCAATCCATCTCCAATCAGGCTTTGCCCCGAATTCAAAATGAACTCTTTGACCTCGGAGCCGAACTCGCCTGCCCCCCTTCTCAGTTGCCGGAAGGAATGGTTGTTTTGAATGAGAGTCAGGCTTCGGTTTTACTCGAAGAAATGGATGCTTGGCTTGAACAACTTGAGCCACTAACCAGTTTTATTTTACCATCTGCACAAAGNCCTGAATCGGTCATTCACCTTGCCCGTACTGTTACACGGCGTCTTGAACGACGNGTTCTTCATTTGTTAGAGGTGGAGGGCGAAGGCGCAGTTCGACCCCTGAGTCTCATCTATCTCAACCGTCTTTCAGATTGGCTCTTTGTATTCGGAAGATGGGTGTGTTCCTGTCTTGGAAATGAGGAGTCGCTCTGGAAGCCTTTAGGCCACAGAGGGCCAGAAAGTGGAATTGCCTCGCTCATACGAAAACAAATTGAGAGCGATAAGGATTTCAAACAAATTTGAATCAATCTCTTCCAAGTCTCTTCATGTGTTCATGGGCTTTGTTGAGTATCGTTCTGGTCGCATCATGGGACAGTTGCTCTTCTGCTTGCGCCCAATCGAGCCACATGTGGCCCCGGTGTTCGGCGGAGAGTTTTACCGTTAACCGCTCGGTTTCAGCNAGATACCAGAAGACTTGCTTTGTACGTTTTCGACCCTTATGCCTGTAAGAATATTCACTCCGTTCAACAAATTCTGGAACGAACTCAATTTCTTCGATTCCAGTTTCTTCCTGTAGTTCACGACGGGCAGTAGCATGATGGTCCTCATCACTTTCTTCGACATGGCCTTTAGGAAAATCCCAGTGACCTTGCGGATATTGCAGTAAAAGGACAGTTCCATAATTGACCAAGACGATACCGCACGAGGTCTCCATGTANCCCTCAGAACACCAATAGGTCAAGTCAATTGTGGCGAATTGACTCTTGAAAACCTTCTTGCCGAGTGTGCACGCGCCCCCCACTATGGCATCTTCTTTGTCCACTCTGGAAAAGGCAGGCTTGCCAGCATTTACTCGAATCATAGCTGACTCGGATCTCGATGGGCTGTGCGCCGCTGCTGTCCTTAAGGCTGCAAACCCCGATGCAGTGGTNCATTTTGCTCATGCTGCTNTGATTCGTTCTGGAGCGGTTGATTCCCTTNTTGACCGTTCTACTGCAATGGTCGACCTCCCGTTTCATCCACAATGCGGTTGGTATTTGGATCACCATCTTACCAATNGGCCAAATGAAGAGGAAGAGNCCAAATTCATTGCCGATGGCGGCACATGCCATTGGGAAGCCACACCTTCAGCNGCACGTCTTGCCTATGATGTATTGAGCCCCTATCTCGACCTCTCACATTTGGAAGAGATAATGCCCGTTGTCGATGCTCTTGATTCGGGCCAAATCACACGTGAAGAATTTATTCAAGACGGGCCTCTTCTCCAACTTTCCCGTTCCCTTTCTCTCGGTGAACCTGAACATATGCAGTATGTTCTCACTCTCCTCTCTCAAGGTGCTCGTTTAGATGAGGTTCTCCATGACCCGAAAATCACTCCTCATATTGAGCGAGCGCGTAAGGAACGCGAAGATGCACAGCGTGTTGTTGAGCACCATACAGAAATTATTGACCGCCTTGCTGTATGCCGGATGGATGAAAAGGGTGTTCGATCAAACGGTTATCTGGTAACTGCTTGGGCGGGTGAAAGAGCGGATGCTTGTTGTATTATTCATGGCTATGCAGACGGTTCAATTCAAACACCTGACCGGCCAGCTTTATCTGCAAGTTTNTATGCCAATTCGTTTCTCGAAAACGGCCAGGGNCGCTATGACCTCTCACGTCTCGCCACTGCGATGGACCCTACGGGCGGGGGCCACGCGAATGCCTGCGGTTGTAGAATACAACCGCCTGGCGTAGATGCTAATCTTGAGACGTGGTTGAAGATGTGGGCGAACCGTGATGAGGAACTTTCGATTTAATCCAAATCACAAAATTGCAAAAATNTACAAGAACCCTAAGAATGCATGAAGAAAGGCAAGGACGATGATAAGGTCTGCTGCTCGNCCATGCTTTGTGCTATGGTGTGCNAATTTTTCTCCTTGATTTCGAGCATCTCTTGCTTTCCGCCCCATCCGTGCAAGAAGGAACAGTAAGACAAAACCGACTGGGCCCATGTAGCCATGAAGGCTTTGCGGAATGAGTGAGGTGAGAACACTTTCATTCTCCCTCCAAGCAATGAATGCACGGCTCATGAATGCGACGCATATGACTACAAAAGCAGCCCAAATCAAACGGTCACCNTATTTTTCATGCTGTGCAAGGGCTTTTTTCCTTTCTTCGCCCTTGAGTTCATGGCTTTTTTTCCTCCACGAATATTGCCACCAAATCCATCCNAGCAAACCTGTTGCAAGGACTGGATGAAGGAGTAAAACGATAATTCGAACGATATCCATACGACTCCTCGCTTATGTCCAATGGTTCTTTGTTCATGGATGTTCGCAGACATCTTCTCAAAAAAGGAATACTTTTCAGTCCAAGAAGGCTATGCCGGTGGGTTGAAGGAGGGTAGGTTGAGGCACCGAGAGAGGGGGGAGAGGGATGCAAGAGACTCATATGGCAAATTGTCTCGAAGTTGCTTTCAAAACCAATGTCACAAAACCCCGACGCCAATCCTTAGTGGTCAAAACCGCTGATTGGCAATTACTCGAGAAACCTTGGCGCCCTATTCTTCTTTTAGCAATTGCAGAAACTGAACTCCCAGCCGCTGATGAAGAAGGTTCAGAGGCACCAGTTCGTCGCCGCCAAGCAGGTGGACGTGGCCGTAGNCGCAGAGGCGGAAANGGAGCTTCAGGTCCGATGGATTTACTNCCCTCTGCTCAGGANATGGTTCTACCCTCCGATTATAGCCCAGCATATCGNCTCGCNACCCTCTTGATTCACAAACTTCTCAATAANGACGAGTGGGATGAGCAATGGGAAGTGACAGAGACCTCACTTCGTGAAACTTGTTTAGAAAAGGGTGTACATCCTGTTTGGATCGACCTCGCTCAACGAACAGCACTTCTCGGTCAATTTGCTGCATTTCCTAAAGCCAAAGTAAGTAAGGCGAAAGCAAGTAAAAAAGTNAAACTTAATTCCGCTTTCATCAACCCGTTTGTTTCGGAAGAACTGATTGCGGCAGTGAACGAGATCTCCCCTGTAGTAACCGATGCAGAATCACAAGTTGCCCTTCGCAACATCATCTCACAACTTTCTTCAGGAAGGCCTCTTCAACCAGCTCAAGTTCTTCTCGAACTTGAAGGCCAAGCCTCTGCGTTGAGTGCTCTGCTTGCAATTGCATCAAATCAAGACCCATCNAAATCTCTGGAACGTCTNAAAGAAATTGACGCTGATTTATCAGAACAATTGAATGATTTTTATTGTCTTCGTCAAGGTAAAGTCCTTGATTGGAAGAAATCACGTACAGCGAAAGGAAGTCATTCATTGGCTGAAGCACGTCAACTTCTTGCATGGGAGAATTCCCCNGAAGAAGCCGCAAAACTTTCATCCGGACAACTTGCAAAAGGCCTTGAAATGCTTCATGCGCATACAACAAANACAATCCAAATTGAAAAACTCATGTGGTGGCGATTGAATGCTCTTCACAAAGAAGGAAAAACCGAAGAAACCGTCGCCCTCCTCACAAGTCTCAAACTCGACCAAAACACCGAACTTTCTACCTTGGCCCCGCTTCTTTCTGACCTTTCGAGCGACATGATTGATGAATGGCTGATGGAACAAATCCCACTTCTTGATGATGGAGCTTTAGTCACTCTTATTCANATGGATACACTTTCTTTAGCAGTTCGTTCACTTGCAGCGAAGCACATTTCGAATGAGTCAAGCGAGGCATGGGAGAGTGTTTTCCCGCTTCTTATCGACATTTACACTCAGACAATGGAATTGAACCTCCTCGCTCAGATGGTGACCTCGAACGACCTTGTTCCAATTTCTCATCCCTTCGAAACTCTACTTGTTTCACATTTACTCGATGCCGGAAGCGATAACGATCTTTGGCTCAACGTTCGGTCTGCACGAAGGGCTGCTCTTTCACAAATACACAGTATTGACGCACCTCCNTCCTTTTCCTCAACCTCTGAGGCATTGCTCATGCTGTTTGAAGGTGAAAATATTGAAGACGAACGNCTNACCACTGTGCTTGACAAGCAAGGACTTCTCGCATTTGGCCCAATCCGTCAAGCCTTGCGTGAAGGCGGCAGCGGTATCGCTTCATCCACGCATCTTTCAAATCTTGAACAGAGTGTAGCATCTGCAGACCTGTCGGTTATGGAGCGTGTTCTGTTTAATGCGGTCATTTCGACACTNCGTCTCAATCATGTGGCATTGATGCTTCAACACGGTAATTCCGATGAAGAGAACATTGAAACTCTCAACACCCTCTTGAGCAACTCGATTATTCCTACAGGTATGATTCACAGCGTTCGACATCTTGTTTTAGAACATGATATAGGCCTCCCTGCACTTGTTCGCTGGTATCAAAATCACGATGCACTTTCACCTTGGCATACGCTCGCTCGAGCCGCTGTTTACGCTTCAAAGAAAGAAGAANTGAATGCAGCAAGAGATTACCGTAAAGCTGGAGACCATGATGAGTTTGATTACGAACACTCACTCATCTTGTATCGAAAGGCCTTGATTCATTTGGCATTTGCAGAGCANTGGCGTGAAGCAGTCGAGTTGCTTGATGCACAACCTGCGTTGAAGAGCGCTATCACCCAANGGTTCCAACTGTATCTGCGAGTCTCTTTTACTGCAAAGTCCAAGGACACCAATCTCGCGACTCGATTGTTGAAAGATTTCGTCAAGAGAACCCGAATGGAAACCCAAGAAAACGAAGAAGGAGAAATGGTTGAATCCTTACGAGTTTACTATGCNGAAGATGACTTGGACATGCTCAAAACCTATCCTCATGAACATCCGCGTCCTCTTCCAACAGATCCTTTCTGTGGCCGAGTTACTGCAGCAACAAACTCACTTCTCAAGACCCGGAGAAGACAGAAAAACACATTTGATACTCGCTTTAACCAATTGATGCAATACGGCTCACCTTCCACCGATGAAGTGTATTCTCTTGCCAGTGAAGCAGCGAAAGTCCGTCCTGTCGATGGTTTGATGTTCCTTGAACGTGCACAAAACAGTGCTTACTTCAATCAGAGTGAAATTCGAAGTTTACAACAAGCTGAACTTTCTCTTTTCTCAGTAAATAAATCTCAAATTCCAAATGCATCCCGTCGTTATTTGCGAAACCTTTCACTGGTGCCACTGGTAATAATCGATACCAACATCCTCGTTGATGCCNTGATTGACCGTATTGCTAAGAAATTGCATCTTGTTGGAGAAATTAGTCTTGATATTCAAGGTCAAGGCAGTTTCCATAAAATTCTTCTTAGTAAGGCGAAAGATAAGAAATTACAACTGTGGTTACCCGATGTTGTCAAGCAAGAATTAATCGGTATTGCCTCAGGTCTCAATCACCTCAGAAGCAGGTTTGACGATTCTCTTGTATCTCCTGAATTACTTGACAAGATTTTCAATGAGAAAACCCTCAACGAATTNACAAATGAAGTTCTTGAGGATTACAATACCTGGCGACCGTTGGACCTTGAAATTGAGTCGGAAGCAAACTCCAGTGAGATTAAGGAATCCATAGAAACATTCCTTCTTGATTACTCGGAAATATATGAAGAAATTACCGCTATGAAGCGAACTCGGGGAGAGCCTGCTCGAACAGTTCTCAATGGGAGAGACATCTATCCTGAATCTCCTGACCGAACNTTGATGCGTATTGCAGCACAACTTGCCACTCAATCCTTACAAGATCTAGGAACAGTTCTTATCGCAACTCGAGACGGTGACTTCACGCTCGTAGCACGCGCCTTTGAGGAACAATTTGGCTTTGGAATTGCCAAGAACAGCCGTTCATTGAATGCGTGGCTGAAGTGAAACTCACATGTGAGAAATCATTGCATCGCCAAAGGCGCTGCACGAAAGAAGTGTTGCATCATCCATCAGACGTTCAAAGTCGTAGGTGACGGTCTTGGCGGAAATAGCGCCTTCCATACCTTTGACAATCANATCCGCTGCTTCAATCCAACCCATGTGGCGTAGCATCATTTCAGCAGATAGAATCAGAGAACCGGGATTGACTTTGTTTTGTCCGGTGTATTTTGGAGCGGTTCCATGTGTAGCCTCAAAGATTGAAATTCCAGTATCGTAGTTGATGTTCGCACCTGGTGCAATACCGATACCGCCAACTTGAGCAGCCAATGCGTCTGAAATGTAATCGCCGTTGAGGTTCATGGTCGTCAAGACAGAGTATTCCGCAGGACGAGTGATGATTTGCTGGAGCATTGCGTCAGCAATAACGTCTTTTACCAGAATTGTTTTTCCAGTCGTCGGATTCTCAAAAGTGCACCATGGCCCACCATCGAGTTCAACAGCTCCGAATTCTTCCTTAGCCAGTGAATAGCCCCAATCTCGGAATCCACCTTCGGTAAATTTCATGATGTTGCCTTTGTGAACAAGGGTGACACTTTCTTTGTCATTATCGATTGCGTATTGGAATGCAGCACGAACTATTCGAGCAGTACCTTCTTGTGAAATTGGCTTGATACCAATACCGGATGTGTTCGGGAATCGGATTTTGTCAACGCCCATCTCATTTTGTAGGAAGTCGATGAGTTTCTTTACTCCATCACTGCCCGCTTCCCATTCAATACCAGCATAGACATCTTCGCTGTTTTCTCGGAAAATAATCATGTCAACATCTCCTGGAGATTTGACTGGTGAAGGCGTTCCGTCATACCAACGAACGGGACGGACACAAGCGTATAGGTCGAGTTTTTGTCGCAATGCGACGTTCAATGAACGGATTCCGCCCCCGACAGGTGTGGTTAATGGACCCTTGATAGAAACCAATCCTGTGCGCATGGCATCCAATGTCGCTTGAGGCAACCATTCGCCGGTTGCATTGAATGCTTTTTCACCAGCGAGAACTTCTGACCATGCAATTTTCTTTTCTCCATTGTATGATTTTGAAACAGCAGCGTCTACAACCTTCATCATAACAGGAGAGATATCAATTCCAATTCCATCACCTTCAATGTAGTGAATAATTGGGTCATCTGGAATGATGAGTTTACCGTCGTTCATTGTAATTGGAGTTCCTGTCATGGCAATCAGTCACACCCACATGCATCCCCTTCAAGAATGAACCGCCCCACGGCTCTCTATGCAGGGGCGAGTAGAGTGGACCGGCGGAGACGGTCTTTTATGCACAAATTCAAACGGGCAAAGTCTTGAACTGGATTGGGAAAATGGGCCATCTCCTATGCAAGTCACCCTCCAAATGATTGGAGCCTGCTCCCTTGTTGATGTCGTTATTGGGCTCAAAGANAGGCCTTTCANTAAGGTATGGGTTGAACTTGACAGTACGCGTGCAGAATCACCACCACGGGTTTTCAAAACTGTAGAAATGATTTACCACGTCACNGGAGATGTTCCAGACAAACTTGTTGAACGAATTGTAGAGAAGAGTCATGAGAAACTTTGCAGCGTCTCAAACATGTTCANCGATGTCGAGATTACNTCGAAAGTNGTCGTTCATCGAGATTAAACAGCGGCCTTTGTCGANACGACATTGACCTTTGAAAGNGCACTCATTGCTTGCACCAACAATTCTCTCAGTGCATTATACAGCGGAAGCCAAGATTGTGNAAGATGAGATGGCGGACTTACTGGCAATACACCGTCTCCGGTAGACAGNACGGTAGCAAAGGGCCGAACTTGACCAGTNCCGACCATGTCGATGATGAGAGACAGGTGGTATGCTTCTTGTTGTTTGACAATTTTAGCAGATGCAATGTCAGCGACAGCTTGTGCTGGAAGGTCTGAAAGCCAATCTTCACCACGTTCAGCACGTGCTTGCAATTCGTTCTTCACCAATATTTCGAGCAGGTCGGTGATGACTTCATTTGAGAGAACCGGACTTTGATCTTGAGTTGCGGCNGTTAGAGTTGACTCGTTGACACTTGGAATTTGAACAGTTGTCTCTTGAGAAACCTCGTTGGAAGCATTTGGCTCATCGTTCATCGAGAAAAGTGAATCCGCAGTAAGAGTGTCCTCATCTTCATCATCCATGAAAGCAGCGAGTGGGTCGTTACTGGTGGTCGACATTGGAGCGCTGATGTTCGACTGAACTGCAACGGCAGTTGGCTGAATTGCCCCGAGAACAGCGAACATATCGATGTCTTCTTCCGATTCATTTTCTTGCATATCTTCAACAGTATCCCATGGTCCCATTCTTCCACTTCCATATCTTAGTTCAACCTTCTACTACATGAAAGAATGTTTTTTCCACTGACTCAAAATGTGCACAATAAAGCGATGTATTATCTAGGAATAGGTGCAAGAAAGAGGGGAAGTGTCATATGGGTCCCGCCATGACTTCTCAGTGAGTAAAGATGAGGTTCAGTCGCCTGCATTGGATTTTTGTTTTGATNCTGATTTCCTCTCTCGGCCTTTCCGTGAGTCAAAGTATTCCATCAGGAGTTGGTCAAAGCGCCAACAACGGTTGTTTATGCCATGGAAGTGCTTCAAACGTAACCGAAACAACTCTCATTGGCGTACCAACTGTTTTTGAGAGCAATCAAACGTATAATTTGACCATTCAGATTCAAAGCACTGTTGAACAATCAAACGCTTCACAAGGCGGTTTTCGACTTCTTGTGAACATCGGAACCATCGAATTTGAAAATCAGAGCCACGCTCAACTCATTGATGATGGCTGGACGCATACCGGTGAAGGAAATGCTCATCGTTCGTGGAATTTGACTTGGACCTCTCCTCTAGACAACACTACATCTGCAGAATTTATTGTCTATGGAAATGCAGTTAACGGTAATCAGAACCCAATGGGGGATCATTGGGATGGCTTTGGCATTACTGTACCAGGCTCGAGTTTTGATGGAGACTTGATTCAACCTACTGTTGAGCAACCCTACGAACTCATGGATTATTCAGTCATTATTGGAGGACTTTTGGCCATCCTCGTTATGTTTTACTTTGTAGTAAAGTAATCAGTTAACAAACTCGATTTGCTGATTGCGCAATGCTCTCAACTGTCGGTTTTCACTCGCACCATGGATTTGTTCACTCTTGACCCCNGTCAATACAAGCATAACNCGNANTTCTTCTTCCAATTCTTCCTTTACCGCNGCGCCCCAAATAATTTGAGCGTGTGGAGAAATCTTGTCTTTGATAATTTTCGCACATTGTTCCGCCTCTCCAAGTGTTAGGTTTGCACCACCAACGACATTGATGAGTGCCCCTCTTGCATCGGATGCGTCGATGTCGAGTAATGGCGAATGTAAGGCTTCCATTGTCGCTGCCTCAGCGCGTCCTGGTCCAGAGGCCGCTCCTAATCCGATCATTGCAACACCGCTTCCAAAGTTTATGACGGAGCGTAAGTCCTCAAAGTCAAGGTTGACCATGCCGTCAATAGTGAGTAATTCTGCAACACCAGTAATCGAGCGGACAAGTAATTCATCTCCAACTCGGAAAGCGCTTGAAATTGGCAAATCTTTGACACCTTCAATTTCCAACAAACGTTCGTTTGGAATCACGAGAATCGTGTCACAATGCTCTCTCAAGCGTTCAAGACCCCACTCAGCATTTTGCTTACGGAGAGCACCTTCAGATTGGAAAGGATATGTTACGACTGCTATGGTCATTGCACCTTGTTGCTTTGCCAGTCGTGCAATTTGTCCGGCAGCCCCAGTACCTGAGCCACCGCCCATTCCAGCAGTGATGATTGCAAGTTGAGTATCATTCGTGATTCGACGAAGAACCTGTTCTGATTCAAGAGCCGCTGCTTCACCCTTTGTTGGGTCTCCGCCAGCACCTCGACCTCGAGCTGTTCGTCCAATCAATATTTTTTCATCGATTGGCGACATCAGCAATGCTTGAGCATCTGTATTGACTGCATAACCAGTTACATACGAATTTTCAAACAAACCTTCCTCTGAAAGCCGTCCAATTGCATTGCATCCAGCCCCCCCTACTCCATAAACGCGTATTCGCGGTTGGAGAGATTCCAAGAGTGCTTGAAGCTCAACTTCACTGCCTTCTCCAAGCGGTGGAGCAGCAGGTGTAGGTGTTGCAATTTCAGACTCAGTGAGTTCTAATACCCGGTCAATCAAGTGTCGCATGAGAGTCATGCTTACCCAAGTGACCTTGAATGTGCCGCCACTCGAGAGGGCGGAACAATCGGTTTTTAGGGGATATTTCCAACACCATCAGTCGCGAAGACCTTCTTGGGTGACTTGGTAGACGCACTCGCCATCAGGCAAGTTTGGTGAATCGACCAATCGAGCAATTCTTCGGCCACCCTTTGCTTTGCGCAAGTAGAGTCGGAACGTCGAAGCGTGTGCGAGAACGTGTCCGCCAATTGGTTTGGTTGGATCGCCCCACATTGCATCAGGTTTCGAGTGAACTTGGTTGGTTACCAAGACAAGTGCATTATTCACATCAGCAAGCTGCTTGAGGTCCTTAAGATGTCGATTGAGTTTTTGTTGTCGGTTTGCAAGCATGGCCCGGCCAATGAATTCAGCACGGAAATGACTTGTAAGTGAATCGACAATAATCATCTTGACATTGAGCCCTTTGCTCATGCGCTTGATTTCATCGACCAAGAGCATTTGGTGAGCGGAGTTGTATGCTCGTGCCACGTGAATTCTGCTGAGAACCTGGTCCGGGTCAAGTCCATGGCCGCGAGCCATTTGTGAGATTCGCTCTGGACGGAATGTATCTTCAGTATCGATGTAAAAGACATCGCCATCAAATCCACCTTCTTCCATTGGAAGTGTGCAGTTGACCGCCAGTTGGTGGCCAATTTGCGTTTTACCGCTGCCAAATGCGCCGTAGACTTCAACTAAAGCTTGGGTTTCGAATCCGCCGCCGAGTAAATCATCAATCGATTCAACTTTCGAGGAGAGTTTGAGGACTTCACGGCGTCGCTCTAACAGTGCGTCACCAGAAATAAAGCCACCAATGTTCGCCATCTTTTTTGCACCGCTGATGATTTTTGTAGCAACGGCTTCACCGAGTTCTGCTTGGTCTGCAAGATCGCCTGGTGACATAACTGCAAGTGCGAGGAGTTCATCGAACCCTGCTTCACGGAGTTTTTCTGCGGTTGCTGGCCCAACGCCTGGGAGGTCTTCAATGAGGGGTTCAGGTACGTCCTCTTCCGGTGGCATCAATACAGGTGCTTCCTCCTTAGGGTCTTCATTGTTTTCAATTTCTACTTTCGCTGCTTTCTTCGATTTGGTTGCCATTCTTGTTCACTTCCAACCCCTGCTGGTCTGCCAACGGTATATGAAAGACAGAAACAGGGCGCGTTCCAGAATGCTGTATTTTGAAGGCTTCCTGTTCCTGCTAAAACGCCTACTTAGCGGCTATGCTTCACTTTAAGTTCACTTTTTCAAAAACGGAAAGTGAACAGAAGTTTTCATTTTTCACTCTTCAGGAGGGGCTGCAGCCATGGGATTTGGAGTACTTTCATCCTCAACATAGACGATGCTTACCAGATGTTCAACGTTGACTTGTTCGTTTCCATCTCCCTCTGCCGAAACATCGACTTCGAGTTTCCAAGTTCCTGCTTCAATGAAGTTTTGGTTGTGCAACCAATTCGCATCTTGTCCATCACCAATTTGTTCCGGAGGGGATTCAGCTGCAATTACATCTGTTGAATTGAGTAGTCTCCACGTCACGGTAATTGATTGGCCTAAAACTCCACCAAAGTTTGGATTGTTTGTGACTGTTGAATCAATTTTTATTTGGTTCGGTGCAGAACAATCACAATCGGGAGTAGTTTCGATA
>NHFA02000040.1 GCA_002170315.2 Euryarchaeota archaeon TMED99 | reverse complement strand
CCGACCAATACCTTTGAAAGAACCTTAATGTTCATTTTTACTTGCCAATACAAGGGTGAGGTTCAAGACAAAAACTCTTCTCGCATGGCTATGGCACGTCCCAAGTCTGCAGGTGAACTCGACGCTGTCGCGCTCGAAACCTCCTTGTTGGAAGCATGGAAAACAGAAAATGCATTCCAGCAATCCATTGAAACAAACCGTAATGGGGCGCCATTTATCTTTCTCGAAGGGCCACCTACTGCGAATGGAAAACCCGGTATTCATCACGTTGTAGCACGAGCCTACAAGGACCTCGTTTGCCGATGGAAGACGATGGAAGGGTTCCGAGTTGAGCGGAAAGGTGGCTGGGATACCCACGGCCTCCCAGTTGAAATCGAAGTTGGAAAGCGAATGAACTTGATGTCCAAGGAAGCGATTGAAGCCTTTGGGATGGAGAACTTCAACCAAGCATGTCGAGAGTCTGTATGGACCTATGAAACCGCTTGGAGAGAAATGACTGAACGTATGGCATACTGGGTTGATTTAGACAACCCCTACGTGACTCTTGAGAACAATTACGTCGAATCATGTTGGTGGGCTATGAAACAAATGTTCGACAAAGGATTACTGTATAGAGGATACAAAGTTCTCCCGTACTGTCCACAGACTGGAACATCATACTCAAGCCACGAAGTTGCTCAAGGATACAAAGAAGTCGAGGAACCTTCGGTCTATGTGAAGTTCAAACTCGTCGATGATTCAGCCAGTATCTTAGCTTGGACCACAACGCCTTGGACACTTCCAGGGAATGTTGGCCTCGCTGTCGGACCTGAAGTCATCTATGTGCGGGCACGCATCACTGAGCAAGCCGAAAACTGGGTTGGTCAAGGTGGAGCTGCTGTAGGTGAAGAAATTATTTTAGCCAAGGATTTGATGAAGGATGTACTTCGACACAATGTCGAAATTATCGAAGAATTCCCAGGCTCATCTCTTGTTGGACGAGCGTATGAATCCCTGTTCCCTGACGCAGTACCTCGTGGAGATTCTGATACAGCATGGACCGTTCTTGAGGCCGATTGGGTAACGACCACGGACGGAACTGGCGTTGTTCACACTGCTGTCATGTATGGTGAAGACGATTACAACCTCGGAATGGCTGCTGGCTTACCTGCACACCATACCGTAGGCATGGACGGTGCATTCCTTACCGGAACTCATCCAAAACTCGATGGGCGATACGTCAAAGAATGCGATCAAACAATTATTGAACTGCTCTGTGCAAGTGGAGGAAGTAATGGCAAAGGTCCGGAGAGTGGACTTTTGTATCGTGAAAAAGCATACTTGCACGACTATCCTCATTGCTGGAGAACCGACCATCCACTGCTTTACTACGCCATGGATTCATGGTTTGTTCGAATGACTGCGGTCAAAGAACGTCTTCTCGAGTTTAACAGCGAAGTGGAATGGGCTCCTGATTGGGTCGGCGAAGGTCGATTTGGAGAATGGCTGCGCAACGTCAAAGATTGGGCGATTTCTCGTGAACGGTATTGGGGCACTCCACTTCCAGTTTGGTGCGATGATGAAGGCAACATGAAATGCATTGGCTCAATTGCAGAATTACAACAAGAAGTGGCCAAAGCAGTTGCTGCTGGAATCGAAAATCCTGAATGTCCCGACGATGTTGACCTTCACCGTCCAATTGTCGATGGTTTCACACTCCTTTCAGATGACGGAAAACCAATGCACAGAGAACCCTTTGTCATGGATTGTTGGTTTGATTCTGGTTGTGCGCCTTTCGCTCAATGGCATCACCCATTTGACGGTGGTGAAACCTTTGATGCCTCGTTCCCTGTTGACTATATCTGTGAAGGCGTCGACCAAACTCGCGGATGGTTTTACACCTTACTTGCCGTATCGACAACCGTTTTTGACAAACCTGCTTACAAGCGATGCTTGAGTTTGGGATTGATTTTGGATGCTGAAGGAAAGAAAATGTCCAAGTCACGAGGAAATATTGTCGACCCTTGGGACCACTTTAATCGAGAAGGTGCTGATGCTACTCGGTGGTACATGGTCACAGCAGGTGCACCATGGAATCCGCTTAAATTCGATTCAAATGGAGTTCGAGAAACGTATGCAAAGATGTTCTTGACGCTCTGGAACATCTACAAGTTCCACGCTGACTATGCTGCACTGGATGGTTTTGACCCCGAACAATCAACTTCAGAAGTCGCTTCTCGACCGTCGCTTGACCGTTGGATTTTATCTCGACTTGCAACGACAGCACAAAATTACCATGCGGACTTCAAAGGTTGGAACTTCCACAAGGCGTGCCGTGATCTTGAAGATTTCATCGTCAACGATGTCTCCAACTGGTATGTTCGACGTAGCCGACGACGTCTTTGGGATGATGCAGAGACTACAGACAAGGTGGCTTGTCAACACACACTCCATGAAATCTTGACAACTGTATGTCGATTAGTCGCCCCAGTAAGTCCATTCATGGTCGATACAATTCATCGAAATCTAACTGGAGAAACTGTTCATCAAGCCGCTTGGCCACTTGGGGTTCCAGGTAGCCTTGAAGGAGCAACTGCAGACCATTGGGACGAACAAGAAGCGGCAGCAACTGCCAACCTTCCACCTCAAGACCTCGATTTGGAAGCGACCATGGCCTTGGTTCGGGAACTGGCAGAAGTTGGCCGTCGAATTCGAGTCGATGCAGGACGCAGACAACGCTTACCTTGTTCAAAAGGGTGGATTGTTTCTGGTCCAGAAATGGGAGAATTCCACGAAATACTCGCTGAAGAACTGAATGTTGAAACGATTGCTGTGGAGAATGACCTTGACCGTTTCCAACAAATAGAACTCGCTCCAAACTTCCGCGCACTTGCACCGAAGGCTCGAAGTGAAGTCAATGCAGTCGCAGGTGAAATCAAGAATGCTGAGGACCCTGCTGCAATGTTTTCCTCTATTCAAGCAGGAACCTGCGAGATTATGGGCATTCAAATTGAAGAGTCCGATGTCGAGATTCGACGTGTCGAGCGACAAGGTTTCGCCGCCTCTACGGTGACCATTGGTCAGGGTGATGAAGCACAACAAATCAGCCTCGTGCTTGACATGAACGACACTCCTGCACTCCTCTCAAAAGGACTTGCTCGAGACATTACTCGTCGTATTCAAGCCATGCGTAAAGACCTCAACCTCGCTATTGAAGCGACGATTGATTTGGAAGTTTGGACGCAAAACGCACCGGAAATGTTCGAACAAGACCGTGAGTGGATTGTAGCTGAAACTCGTGCTGCTGCTGCGATATTTTACATGGAATCAGAGTCGCCTTCAACCGATGCAGAATCCTTTGAAGTCGATGGAACTTCAGTTTGGTTTACTGTCAAATAAGGGCTTGATTGCGCTTAACGCCTCTGCGACGCCTTCAAAGAGATGGGCCACTACGCCAATTCATGCGTCGCATCGCCCTGTCCGTTCTCATGGTGACCTCCATGCTACTTGCAGGCTGTTTTGGCGCTGGAGAAAAATTGGTCGAACAAGAAACGGTCGAGCCAATATGGGATTCCTACGCTTTGGTTGACACGATTCAACATGAAGACCCACGAATGTTCATGACCATTGATTTACGAACCAATCAAACAACCAATACAACTTGGGCAGTCTTTGATGCTTCGAAAGGTGGGAACTGTTGCGAGCACTACCTCGCTACAACCATCGAGGGAGATATACTCAACATAGGAGGAGAATATCCCGTCTTCAGTGAAGACCGTGGTCATGCTTGGGACACCTACATCCCTGAATTCCTTCCAGCACTTGGCCAATGCATTACCGCTGTTCCAACCAACCCAGGACAAGAAGGACTTGGAGAAGGCAGTATTGTTCAAGCCACCAACGGCGACATCATCTCCATGTCATGGTTCCCCTACATCGGAGCGGATGGGAAAATTGACAAGTTCTATGCGATTCTGTTTGACGAATCTGAAGACGAATGGAAGTGGTGCTACAACCGTTTGACTGAACCTTTCTATGACCGTTCATGGCAAGTGGAAGTTGTCGGACCAATCACTTCGACCATCGGAAACGGAGAATGGGCGAGTATTGTCGTCTCCAATTTCTGGCATCAATCTCTCGACGCTGGAGGTCAAATCAGTGTTGATGGGCTCAATTACTACCCCTTCCAATTTACTGACCGTGATTCTAACGATCCGATCGTAGAACTCGATCTCAACTTCACTGCTGAAGGTTTGACATCCTACTATGACGTCAACAAACCCCACAAAGAAATGAGGGCATTCCCAATGCCAACCGGTGGACTCATCTTCCCAAGTTACTACTCAAATGGAAATGCCGCATACATGGATACCACTCTCTCGTGGAATGAATTAGAAGTGCAATTCCCTTCCGAGTATTGCCATTACGACTCTACAGGAACACTTCACTGCGTTGCAAATTCAGGCACATCTTTCACGCACTACATGTCGAAAGATGGGGCGCTCACATGGCAGAATCAGACCTATGACATGAGCTCTGTCTCCTCTTCAATTGAAGAATGGGAATTCCAAGCCAATGGTGAACTGGATCTTTTCGTACTCAATATTCGTTACCAAAGCACCGAGGGACCTGATGTTGACATGGTCTATCATGTTCGAGATTATTCAGAGGATATGTCTCCTGATACCCTGACATACATTGGCCAAGGTGATTTGGATTCGACCTCTGGTGCTGGCAATGATATTCGTTTCGACTTTGCATCACTCGGTATACTCAATGATGGTGGAGTTATCGTTGCTTATCACGATTCTACTGACCCAGACCCACTGTTTGCCGTCGAACTCGAATTGCCATATTAGGCATGTTTCAAGACTTAAGCTGAACCAACACACCGTTCGTGCAAACATTCAGGTGGCGTGAAATAGATTCTTCCTTCGGGAACAAAGGTATCGAGCAAGAGAGTTGAAGTTTCACCTTCTTGGACAAACACAACCGATGAAGTACTGGCAGGTAAGTAATCTTCACCAGTCGAAAGAAGACTCAATCGCAGCGTATGACCTGCAGCAATTTCAGCATCAAGTGGCATGAACTCCATTTTGGCATTGATTGTCTGTAAGACGGGGGTCCATGTTTGAATTTCATCGCCACCCGCATAATAACGCAGGTCCATGATCGCATGGCCAACGTGGATGCAATTGTCTGCATCGTCACAGTCTTCAAGCAGAGCATAGAGTTGACCACCAACCGATGCCGTGGTAACATCGACATGGAGTCGTGGAGTACCCGCTACATAGATGGTTTCAGCAAGCGGTTCAGATTGCCATACTGGACCAGTATTCGCATCAGGGAATACCGTTGAACCTCCGCCAATGTTAGCCAGTGAACCGCCTAAATCAAACGAAACTTCGGTGACGTCACTGGGAGGATAACGGTCCTCAAGTCGCCATGAACCTTGGTTTGATTGTATTTCGATGTAGAGTCCTGGTTGCTCACCTTCTCCGCGAAGATAGAAATCAAACCATTCAAGCAAGTCTTGCATCCAATCATATCGCATCATTTCGGGGAATGCTTCCCCACCTCGGCCACCCAGTTCAGAACGGTCATCAAGTTGTACTGGTCGGTCTGGATAATCGTGGTCCCACTGACCAAACAGCCCCTTGGCATCAATACCAGCATCTTTCAGAGCATTCATTGTTGGAACTGCCATGTGTGGGTCTACATTCCAATCATGCATACCTTGTATCAAATATACACTGCCTTGATAGTTGTTTAATACACGCTCAAGGAAGTATCGCTCAGACCAATAATCTCCAGCAACTTCTGAGCCGAACATGTATGCAGCAACACCAGTTCCAGGACCGATGAGGTAATCAGGACAGATGTTTTGGTAATCCTCTTCATCTCCATCGATTCCATACGACCCATAAACACCATTGTGCATAATTGGAGCTCGTGCTTCTGCAGAGCCGTTTCTCCACATCAGTTCTTTGACACCAATCAGGCCTGAAATTGGAACGATGGTTTTGAGATAGTCATGTTCTGCACCAAACATTGCTGCTTGCCATGGCGTGCTTCCATCATAGGATTTGCCAATCATTCCAACGGCCCCATTCGACCAATTTTGTTCTGCTAACCAACGTACTGCAGCGTCGTTACCAAGTTGCTCAGCATTACCCATCAAATCCATACAATGGTTTGAACGACCCGTACCTGCGACTGATACTTGCGCAAATGCAAAACCATGAGGAAGAATCTGATCAATGATCATCTCACCAAGCCAAGTTCCGGGAACTTCGATGCTCGGTGTCTCTACAGAGGCTTCTTGGAAGTAAGGGCCAAATTCTGCAATAACGGGAACGGTGACGCCTTCAGGAACATTTGGACGCCAAACAGCAAGACTGATTACCGCTCCATCTGGCGCCGCACCACCTTCTTCGATTGGTAATGAGTATTGAACAAAATGGTGCGTAGAGTTCCATTCATTATCGGTTGGCAGAGGCTCATAAGGACCCACTTCAAGTGCTACACTAAACTCTCCGTCTGTTTCATAGGGCAACGTATATCGCTCCCATACCGGCACTCGGAAACCTGACTGTTGGTCATCATCCACGATGACATCCATTATTGCGCTACCAAAGACTGCGGAAACAAAAAGAAAGACGAGTGCAACAGCCAGTGTTGAACCTAAGACGAGATTAAATTCACGNGTCATACGATTTTGGCCAACAGGTTGAGAGATAATGATGGCATCGGGAATTACCTTAGCATCTTGACTCAATCGCGTCCACCAACCTTTCCTAGTGTCTCTTTCATTTGAGGTTAACGCGTCATTGGCTCTCATCAAAACATGTTCACTTTTCACATAAAATGAGGGCGTTTGAGCAATATCCTCAAAAGCCCTTGACAAACGATGTGACGTATGGTTCTGAGTACATTGCCCGGCGTTGGTGAACGACTTGCCCAAAAAATCACCGACCACTTTGGTGGAGAAGACCAAGCACTTGCCTCCTTGAAATCAGGTGATATCGCACGAATTGCGGAGATAGAAGGTGTCTCTCCAAAAAGAGCATTGACGCTTGCCCGGATGGTTGCAGGGCAATCAGGCTCTTTCTTAGCAACCAAAGAGGCTGAGCGTTTACATCGCAGTCTNCTCAATGACATCGTATCGTTCGCTTCATGCGCTGCTACACGGGAGCGGATGCAATTATTGATGCCGATTGAAAATCCCGCAGAACGTAGATTGAAGGTCAGCCATGCCATGAATTATGCCAAAAAATATTCGCAACGAATGAAAACGCTGAGTGGATTATTCCATAACCTNCGACAAACTCGATTCAATACCGAACGATATGAACGGGTTGTTGTAAGCAAAGAACCTCTTGAAATGTTCAAAAAATGGTGCAGAGTCTTGCAACCCGGTGATGGAGAAACTTGGAAAGACTATACCGTATTCAAATCGATTACTTGGATTGGTTCAGGGGCGCCTGCAGATGTGCCTGATGGGTGGGTGGTCTTACCCAATGCCAACAATACCGAATTGATTCTTCCAGAACGTACAATCGATTGGTTTCGGCACAATCTCCGAACGCTTACCGTCATCGCAGATGTTGTGCAAATGAGTCGCAATCCCTCTGAAAAGCACCCATTCATCGATGAATTATACGCATTGACAGTAGGGCTTGAACAACTTCCTGAAATCCTCATGAGCATCGATGAACAAGGTGATTTGGATGTTATGGCAGAAGTGAAAGATCGACTTTGGAAGACCGCCAAATCACTTGAAGAACAAGTCAATACCGAAGTTGGACAAGCGATGAATGACGCCAAAATGAACTTGAGTGGTGCAGAATTACTCGAAGCGCTCTCCGATGGAGCAGCGTTTCAAAGAAAATTACAGGAAGCGACGAGTGACGTCATCACTGAAGCGATGGAAAAAGCAAAACAGACTATGGTTGAAACACTCAAAGGAACTGGCGTTCGATGCCCTTACGATATTTTTTCATCACAATGGCCGGCGAAGATTAACCGAAAAACCATAGATGAAATCGACCAGGCTTTGGAGACTAAACTCAAAGTTGGAGAGATTGAACACATGCTCATGCTNGCGAAGAAACTCGGTCCTCTTCGGGAACGTTGTGAAGAAGTTGTACGCTCAATGATTGAATTTGACCAATGGGTCTGTATTGCACAATGGGCAGGAGAAAGAGAGTGCGTTCTTCCTGAAATGGTTGACCATGGTATATTCATCGAACAAGGCAGACATCTACTCCTCGGTTGTCAACCAGATCCCGTGACCTATGGGCTTGGCTTTGCTGCAGAAATACAGGACCAGCAATCCCTCTCGCTGCTTACAGGTGCGAATTCAGGAGGTAAGACTACACTTCTCGAGCTCCTTGCTCACACCTGTATTCTCGCACACATGGGTCTTCCAGTTCCGGCAGATTCCGCACGAGTAGGACAGGTGGATGCACTCCACATTCTTGCTAAAGCAGGTGGAACTCAAAGTGCAGGTGCTCTTGAACAGACACTGGTCGAATTAGCAAATGTCGTAAGTGATCCAACTCCGAAATTGATTCTGGCAGATGAACTCGAGGCAATTACCGAACCTGGTGCTGGAGCCCGAATCATCGCNGGNATGTTGNTNGCAGCAGAAGCACAAGACGACACAACCATGATGCTCGTGACCCACTTAGCACCTGCCATTATCAAAGCAACTGGGCGCCAAGATTTGAGAGTCGATGGAATAGAAGCAACTGGTCTTGATGCAAACTTGGAACTGATGGTTGACCGAACTCCGAAGAGGAATCACTTGGCTCGCTCAACACCTGAACTCATTGTAAAACGTCTCGTCGAACGGAGTGACGGGCATGCACAAAATCTGTTCAGAGACATCCTTTCGATGTTCGACTGATTAGCAGATTCGTCCTGCGTCTGCAGAGTATTCATGCATTGGCGCTTGGAACAAATCAGCACAGGTTCTGTTCACCAGAGGTAGCGTCATTGTCGAATCTGCCCAATTGATTGAATAGCCACCGACTGCTGCAGGCGATGGAACATAATCATCACCTGTTTGAGAGAGCGTAATGGTAATCGATTCACCTGCTTCAAGGAAAACATCCATCGGCATAAACTCCATCTTTGCCTTCACGGTTGTAAAAGCAACAAGTGCAAGATTTCCGTCACGCCCACCATCAGCAAATCGGAAGTCCATCACTGCATGGCCAAGGTGGATTCCAGCTTCATCTGTCATTTCTAAGAATGCGTGGCCACCGTTTGCGGTATGCGGAGTTACGGCAATATGGAATGTTGGCATTCCAGCAATGTAGACATCTCTGTCAAAAGGACCATACTGCATGGTAATTGGAGCCAATGAAGTCACACCCATTGAAGCCCCTGAAGGATTCATCTCAGATGCGATTACATTGAAGTATTCAGTATCTGGAGCAGGATACGTTGTCTCAAGTCTCCAACCACCTCGATTATCTTGCATTTCTACACCAAGAGTTGGCGCTCGTCCTTCACCTTTGAGATACCAGTCAAACCAATACAGCATCTCATCTGCCCAATCCCATCGTAGAGTGTATGGGTAGGCTTCAGCTCCTTCTCCTGCTGGCAATCCTTCGTGACCGGATTTTCGGTCTGGATAATCGTGTGCCCACTGACCTGCAAGAGTTTTAGTTTCAATTCCTGCTGCTTCCATAATTTGGTGAGTTGGGAAAGCCATGTGAGGATCGACGTTCCAGTCCTGCATTCCTTGGATAATGTAAACTGAACCGTTGTAATTTTCTACCACGCGGTCAAGGAAGGAGCGCTCGGTCCAATAGGTATTGCCTGCATAGTCAACCATACCACCTGAAAGGTAAGCGGCAGGCCCATTGACATAGCCTTCTACATAACCTTCACAGAGGTTTTCGGGGTCCTCTGCGTCGCCATCAATTCCAAATGAGCCATAGACACCGTTGTGCATAATTGCACCTCGAGCCTCCATGCTTCCGTTTCGCCACATCAATTCATGGACGCCGATGAGTCCGGACATTGGAACAATAGTTGCGAGATGAGGATTACCGAATGTGGCTGCTTGCCAAGGAGTCGAACCATCATAGGATTTGCCAATCAGCCCAACTTTACCGTTCGACCACGATTGTGTTCCAAGCCAAGTGACCGCTGCATCAATCCCGCGTTGTTCATCAGTGCCCATGAGGTCCATACAATGGTTGGACTCTCCAGTTCCAAAGACGGAAACTTGAGCAACACCAAAGCCATGAGGCACATAATTTTCAATCAAAAATTTCCCCAAACGATCTGCTGGGGTGAGTGCATCAACATCACCATCATTGTAGTAAGGTCCGACTTCAGCAATGACAGGCACTTGGCATTCAGCTGAAAGATTCGCTGATGTCCAATCGCACCCTTCAATCACTGGCAACCAAAGTCCAAGGTGAACCTCGGCATTACCGGTAATACCTGAGCCTCCATCGGCTGCAGTGATGGTTGGAACTGGAACAAATACCGATTGAACAGCATCAATAGCGTAACTTCCATTCACGGAAACTCGAGAATAAATGTCAGTATCATCGTATTGCATCCCACTGCGTTCCCACGGCTCGGGATAAACGTCGAAAAGCGTAGATTCTTCATCTTCCTCAGCGTTTTGCTCGCCAAAGCAACCGGACAAACTCGTCGTCATTAAGACAAACAATATCAGCCACGGACGGAAGTTCATGTTACATCGCTGGTAGGGTGTGTTTTTTGAACACACCGGCTGTTTGACTTTGGCTTCAATCAGCCTTCTGACTCTTCAGAAGACTTTCGATTTTCGAGTTCTGCTCGAACTTCATCCATATCCAATTCACTGATTTTTTCTACCAAATCTCGCAATGCCTCTTCAGGAAGTGCACCCGGTTGCATGAAAACGCCAATTCCCTCTTTGAACGCAATCGTTGTTGGAATTGAGCGGATGTTAAAGGATTGAGCGAGTTGAGGTTCAGCTTCTGTATCGATTTTCCCAAACACGACATCAGGAAAATCTTCAGAGACTCGCTCATATACAGGACCGTATGCTACGCAA
Source organism: Euryarchaeota archaeon TMED99 (assembly GCA_002170315.2). GTDB lineage: Archaea > Thermoplasmatota > Poseidoniia > Poseidoniales > Poseidoniaceae > MGIIa-L1. The sequence continues at coordinate 17,857 of NHFA02000040.1, read as the reverse complement.
GGTCCACACCAAGAAGCCCAAAAGTCGAGGAAGACGATAGAATTGTTATCGATAATGTCTGAAAAACTTGGTTCGTTAATCTCTACAGTGGCCATAAAAGTTCGTGAAAATCGGCACTACTTCAACATGTTCGTTTGTAGTTGTCCAAGCGACGAGTTCATGTGCTCACGGCATAAGGCCAATCCATGCGACTCAGTCGATTGACCACCTTTCTCGTGCTAATTCTCTTTTTTGCACCCTTAACACCATCTATTCCAGCATCGTATGAATTCACTGAAACTTCTGAAGCGAATGCCCGAAGTTCAGACATTGTTATTTCAGAGGTATTCATCAGTCCAAGTGATCTTGTATCAAATGAAACTGATAGCAATATCTACGATGCTGTCGACTGGAATAACGATGGAGATTATGGAAAGAATTCCGATCAGTTCATCGAATTATGGAACACAGGAACGACTCCTGTCGATGTTTCAGATTGGAAATTAAGCGCTACTTCTGGTAGTCCGCCGTGTCAATTAGCATGGAACACAACGATTGATGCAGACGGCCGTATCGTTGTTTTTAGCGCAGATTCAGATATTTTCCTCGACTACTTCGACGGGGAAACTGTCGCAGTTACCGACACTTCAAACACTGTTGCTGATACAATGGTCATTCCAGAACAATTCGCCTTTTGGGGCAATTCAATCGTCGAAGATTCCTCTGGTAATTTAATCGAAGTTACCCCCACGCCCGGCTTTGGTCCGGATGACCCTGCATCTGCGGTAGCACTCAATATCGTCAAGTGTTTCAAAGTCTCTGAAACCAGTTCCGATGCGTTCCTCCTCAAAGGTCGAGTCGTCACCATGGAGTCGGAAAACAGTGTGATGAACCAAGGCAATGTCTTGGTTCGAGATGGTAAAATTGAGGCTGTATGGTCTTCAAGTTCATCTGTGCCTTTGGCTGCTGATTTAACCAATGTTCCTGTAATTGAAACCAATGGCACCATCTATCCAGGATTGATTGACCTGCATAACCACATGCACTACAACCATATTCCACTCTGGGATTTTAATGTCCATCTCAACGAGCAACAGCGTTCTGATGAAGGAGGATACACCAATCGCTATCAATGGGGAAATAACTGGGATTATGGTCCAAGTATTACATGGATGAAAACACATATCCAATCATACAGCCAATGGGATATGGCAAGTGAACAGATGAAGTATGCTGAAGTTCAAGCTGTTTCAGGAGGCGTAACTGCTGTTCAAGGCTCGCCTGGTTCAAGTACGCAAGCATGGGACAGTATGCTGTCTCGAAACATCGAACTCTACAATTTTGGACAGGACGGAATCTCAACGTGCGCAGTATGCGGTGCAGCCGATGATGACTATACCGGTGGCCACCTCATTTCTCAAAACCAATCGGGCACATTGAATGCATGGTTTGTCCACCTTGCTGAAGGAGTGGATTCCAGTAGCAAGAGTGAATTTGATGCTCTTTGGGACAAGGGACTCATCATGGATGAAACTGTCGCTATTCACGGCACTGCCCTTGACCGTTCACAATTTGATAAGATGGCAACTGTTGGCGCTGATCTCGTATGGTCGCCGATTTCAAACCTCTTACTCTACGGTAACACGACTGATGTTCGGGCAGCAGATGCTGCTGGCGTTACTATTTCGATCGCTCCAGATTGGGGACCAAGTGGTTCAAAGAATAATTTGCATGAACTCAAAGTTGCAGATTTATGGAATACTGATGTGATGAACTCATACTTCTCCGATTATCAATTGGCTGCAATGGTGACCAGTAACCCTGCTAAGGCAGCGAACTGGGATGCTTTTGTCGGGCAAATAAAACCCGGAATGTATGCTGACCTTGTGATTATGGACACGTTCCATGAGGATCCATATCGAAACCTCATCGAGTCCATTGATGCTGATGTTCGATTGACGGTTGTCCATGGTAAAGCAGTGTTTGGCGATGTTGATATTATGACTGCACTCAATCAAGACGATTGGGAGCCAATCACCGGTGGCGGAGTCAGTAAAGCAGTTGACGTCACATCAATGACTGAGACCGATGGAATGCAAACTTGGGCTACCATCGAATCAGGATTGGCAATGGCAATGCGTAATAATGTCACAGATATTCGCGAAAACTGGAATGCACCAGACGGTGTTGCATGGAGCACCGATGCAGAAGTTCAAACATACCTTGATTCAAAATATGACGGCGATTACAACGATGGAGTCTCGCATTTGAAAAGCATGACTGTNGACCCTATTTTCACTACCGGTGATGAGCGCTACTTCGACGTCNTCAACCGAAGCACCCATGGGAACACGCACGTTGACCTTACCAAGCTCTATGCCTATTATGACATACCAATGGACGNTGGNGAGCGTACTGGAGTCAATGTAGATCTCGATACTGACCCGCAACAAGACGATACATCTGGCAATTCGAATGATGATGATTCAGATAGCAATGGCAATTCAAACACTGATGGTAATACAGACGACACAGGCTCGACTGATAATGTGAACACGGGTGATAACACTGGTGATTCGACAAACACAGACTGTCTCCCCGGAGATACTTCTGAGGCATGCATCGGAGAAAATGATGGAATGAGCGATACGGATGCCAGTTCATCAGACAGTACAGAAAATAAGGCGATGTTTGTCCTCATTGGTTTGGTTGTTGTCATTGCAGGCGGATTGTTTTTCGCTGGGCGAAGCAGCGGTGATGAACTCAATCTGAATCAAGAAGTCATGATTGAAAAGATGTGGGACGATGAAGTCATTGAGGGTGCAACTCAACTGAAGTCAAGTGATTCAGATTTCATTCCAGCCTTGCCGCCGATGAATATTGCTCCACCAAAATCAGACGAAGAAGAGTGATTATTCAAGGGTCCATGAAGGTCCTTCGGGTGTATCTTTAACCACAACGCCCATCGCTTTGAGTTGGTCTCGAATCTCATCGGCTTTTGCCCAATCTTTGGAGGCTCGTGCCTCACCACGAGCAACCAGTAAGCGTTCGACATCGTCCGCTACTTCTGCACGCCGAGGATCTTCTTCTGGCTCAGCTAGCGCCATCTCTCTTGAAGGAAGAACACCAAGAACCGTGCCTGCAGTTTCTTCAAGCCAATCGACAGCGTAGTGAGCGAATGCATGGCGGTCGGAATGATCTAAGTCGCTGTCAAGCATTTTACTCATTTCTCGAACGGCACCCAATACCTTGGCGACCGCTTCACGGCTGTTGAAATCATCATCCATGGCTTGAGCGAATCCTTCACCCATCTTCTCAAGCATACCAATACATCGCGAAAGCGGTTGTTGACTGGAGATTTCCGCATGCGGTAAATCCACTCGGGGGGTGTCTGAATCAAAGTGATTTAATGCACGCACATAAGTTTCCAAAATTCGATTGTAGTTTCGCTCTGCATCTTTGAGAATCGTTTCGTTCATGTCAATAGGTGAACGATAATGAGCATTGATCAAGGAGAAGCGGAGGACCATTGCGTCTACTTTTTCCAAAATGTCTTGAATCGTCCAGAAGTTCCCTAGAGATTTACTCATCTTCTCGCCATCGATGTTCACAAAGCCATTGTGCAACCAATGGTGTACGACAGGACTGCATCCAGTGTGGCATTCACCTTGGAAAATTTCAGCCTCATGGTGAGGGAATCGCAGGTCATGGCCTCCACCATGAATATCGAATTGCTCGCCGAAATAATCCATTGACATCGCCGTACATTCGATGTGCCATCCAGGGCGACCTGGTCCCCAAGGAGAATCCCAAGTTGGTTCATCCGGTTTCGCTGCCTTCCATAGGGCGAAGTCCTTGTGATCTTTCTTTGCAGAGCCAGTCTCACCGACACGACCTCCCGCGCCTGAACGAACTGCTTCGATGTTTTGACCGGTGAGTGCACCATATTTTTCTGGAGCGGAATCGATGTGGAAGTATACGCCTTCTTCTGTTTGATACGCGTGGCCTTTATCGATGAGGTCTTGAGTGATTCGAATCATATCATCGACGTATTCTGTACATCGTGGATAGTCATCAGCTCGAAGGATATTGAGTGCATCCATATCTTCGTAGTAGGTTGCAATGTTGTCATCAACCAAGACTTTCCAGTCAATACCTGTTTCATTGGCTCGATGAATAATCTTGTCATCAATATCGGTGAAGTTTTGAACATAATGAACATCAAAACCAGATGCTTCAAGCCAACGATGAATCAAATCAAAAGCCAAGTAACACCGAGCATGACCGAGATGGCAACGGTCGTAAACAGTTACACCGCAGACATACATAGAGACTTTACCTGGCTCCATGGTCGTGAAATCGACCTTCGTTCTCCTTCGAGTGTCGTGCAGTCGAATTGGCATGGGATTCAACCAGCGGTATGAACGGCCTCACTTGAAGGTTAAGATACCACGGCCGGTAGGACAGCACGGTTGAGATGAATATGGCGGTTCCAAAGACGATTTTTGTTACTGGAGTGAATGGACATATTGGCAACCATATTGTTCGAGACCTCCTTGAAAACGGATACAAAGTAATTGGCTCAGTTCGGGATGTGAATGACCCGCTAAAAGTTGACCACGTTCGTCAGCATGCAATCGATTTGAATTGTGAACAGAATCTTCAATTGGTTGAAGGTGATGTTTTAGATGCTGATGGATGGGTTGAGAAAATACAAGGTTGTGATGCATTATTTCATACCGCTACTGTTTATTCGAACTCAAAAGATGCTGATATCATCCTCGACACAGCCAACAAAGGAACATCTCATCTCTTTTTAGCTGCAAAAGAAGCCAATATTCCAAGGATAATTTACACTTCCAGCGTCGCCGCAGTTGGCTCTTTACCAAAGGGTCGCGAGAAAAACGAAGAGGACTGGCAGACCCTTCGAACTTCACCGTATACCATTGCCAAAACAGAATCTGAAAAACTGGCATGGTCGCTTGCTGAAAAACACCAATTAGATTTGCGCGTCATCAATCCTGGTGGAGTTTTGGGAGGCGGATTTGTCAAACCAACACCGAGTGTGGATTTCTTTCCAGATGCGATAGCCGGGAAATTTCCTGTTGCTCCAAAAATTCCGATTCCGATCGTTCATGTTCGTGATGTTGCACGTGCCCACCGTAGAGCATTTGAAGTTGAAGAAGCAGAAGGTCGATTTATCGTAGCCCCTCACAAAAACAAGACCATTGCCGATGTATGTCGGGCAATTCGCCAGTACTATCCAAATACAAAATCACCCCGATATGCAATACCTCGCTCGTTGATGTTCATTGTCGTGTTTCAAGATTGGCTTATGGGGAAGTTTGGTGCTGAGCGAAGAATGACAAGAAAAGCCGTCAAAGGATATTTCAAAGGCGACTCAAATCTCTCTTCGAAGAAAGCAACTGAAATATTGGGTTTAGAATGGGAATCTTTTGAGGCTTGTATCAAAGACACTGTGGAGGCATTTGACATTGAACACTGAAGAACTCTCAGGAATGCAGACCACGAAATTCAAGTTCAGCGATCGTTCTTTTGCGCGACTAGGTTGGCTCTTACCGCTGTTCACTGTAACCTGTTCGATGAGCGTTCATCTGTTGAGCGGCAATGCCCGTGATGTTCCCTTCTTCATCTCAGAATCCGATTATCCTGGGATTGAGCGATGGATTTTCACTACTGGATTGGCAATGTGTGGAGTGGTTCTGTGGATTCTATCTGAACGATTCCAAAAAATGTTTGTCAATACTGAACATTCAACTCGGGTACGTCTCTCGTACTTCTCAGGAAGAATAACCGGTGTGTCGCTTTTCATCTTGGCTTTTGCGAACATGTATGACTTTCTCATTCTCCACTGTATCGCTTCAATTTTCGTATTTGGTGGGGGAATAATTTGGGGGAGTTCAACACATATTCTCTTCGGTTTAACCAGGGGATCTGCAAGAACTCTACGCCGTATTGGGTTGGTTTTAGCGCTAATTGGTTTTGTTGTGATGAACGCATCCCTTACGATATACTTCGCTTTCAACAGGGCTGATTTGACAAAAAATGGTTCACTCCAAATCACGCTTGATGAAATGCAACCAGCAATAGATTTCGCTGCCCCTGCAGAATACCTTCTCTTCCTCGGTTTAGTAATCACCATGGCCTCAATCGATTGGGACTTGAAAGAAAACTATTCATCTCATTGAAGTGATTGAAGCGGTTTAACCAATGCATCTGTCATGTTGATGATGGGTATTTCTAAATTGAATTGAAGACGTTCTTCAACACTCATTTCTCCAATTTGAAGGGCATGTTCGATGACTGTCGAAACTGCTTCGGGATGGTATTGAACGGTGAAGATTGGTCGCTCTGGATGTTGACATGCTGCAATTGGACAATGTTCAGATGAACCAATTACGTTCATTTCACCTGCATCGACTACATGGTCTTGATGCGTAAAAAGAGCATTGACGACCTGACCGTCAACATAGGTAACTTCACTGACAAAGGCACTGTTTTCAGTCGAACGGGCAACATGTCCACCCAGTGAGGCTGCTATTATTTGGTGCCCGAAACAAATTCCGAGAAGAGGAGTTGTTGTCGTTTGGATTAAGTGAGCAACTTGATCCATCCAATCCTCCCATTGAGAAACATTTCTTCGAGAGCCGGTGATGATAATCAAATCAGCATCAACGGGATGGTTAACAACTGTTCCAAATTCATAATCTACACGCTCAGATACATGAGGTGACCAAAGAGATACCTTTGGAGATTCAAAATGTGTGAGTATCTCTCGAACTCCTTCACGTCCAAAGGCTTGGCGTTCTGCGAGTAAATCAACAATCAGAAGATGCATTATTGTTGGCCTCCAAGAGCGAGAATCTTTCGGTCGAGAGAAGAGATTGCCACCGTTGATGGGTCTGTTCCTTTCTGGCATGAACCCAACCATACTTGTACAAAAATATCTCGATGAGAGAGCACATGCTTGATTTCTCCGATAAATGAAAGTGTAGCCACATCAATTTTCTCATCCATTCGAGGCCCCCAGAGACCGGCTAAAATTCCCTCGTCTCCTCGCTTGACCAAATGTGGAAGGCCTGCTGCATCATAACGAAGTTCACACATGAGGTCAAGTCGTTTTCTTGTGATTCTTTTTGGTTGCGGGAAGGACAGCGGTTCACTTATCCCAGCACAAGTCTCGGACACTGGGCATTGGTCACACTTGGGACGCTTTGGCGTACAAACTGTGGCACCCAATTCCATCAATGCTTGATTCCAATTTCCTGCATCAGGTGTGAAAAGAGTGTGCTTCGCCCAATTTTCAACTTCTTTGGGTGAAGGATGAACCAATGTATTTTGTCGCGCCATTACCCTTCGGATATTTCCATCGACGCAAGCTACTGGCTCGCCATAAGCAATGCTTGCGACTGCCGCAGCAGTATAGGGTCCAACACCAGGTAACCCTAGGAGTTCCTTCGAAGTGGTTGGAAGGCTTCCATCAAATCCTCCTTGCTCAGACGGGAGACACACTTGACCAGCTAAGGCATGAAGGCGGCGTGCTCGGCTGTAGTAACCTGCACCTTGCCAAAGGTGAAGAACTTCATCAACATCAGCATCGGCCATCGCTTGAGGTGTTGGAAAACGTTCAACCAGTTTGAGCCAATACTCAATGCCGCGGCTTACTTGCGTTTGCTGAAGTAAAATTTCTGAAAGAAGAATCTTCCAACTGTCCTTGGTATGACGCCAAGGCAAGTCACGCTTATGCTCAGCATACCATTCAAGTAACTGACTTTGTGAGAGACCAGTTGCCACTTCCCCACCTCATCGGTTGGTTAGGCTTCTGCAGCTTCCACTTCTGCTTTTTTCGCCTCGATTGCAGCATCGTTTGCTTTGATTTGTTCCCACACGATTTCAGCGATATCTTTGACTTCCATTTCCGAACCGATTGCCGTCAATCCGTCGGTAACCATGGTTGAACAGAATGGACAGCCGACTGCAACTGTATCTGCGCCGGTTTGAGCAAGTTCCTTTGAACGGATGATATTGACCCGGTCATGGTCGTCATCGACGTGCTCTTCCATCCACATTTGAGCGCCACCGGCACCACAACAAAATGAATTATCGCCATGGCGTTCAGTTTCAATATCGACGCCGCCAATAGCATCTCTGGGTGCATCCAATTCTCCGCCTATACGACCCAAGTAACACGGGTCGTGGTAGGTGACCGAGCCATCGTGCTTCGGTTCAGGCAGCATTCCTTCGCCTTGCAAATGGCTGATTAATTGAGAGTGGTGCATGACTTCGATATCTTGACCACCGTAATCTTTGTACTCTTTTCCAAGGGTATGGAAGCAGTGTGGGCAAGATGCCACGATTTTCTTGACACCGATTTCTTCAAACGTTGCCAAGTTGGTTTCTGCAAGCATTTGGAACAAATATTCGTTTCCTGCTCGGCGAGCAGCATCGCCGCTACAACCCTCTTGCATTCCAAGAATACCAACATCAAGTCCTGCTTCTTTCATGATATTGATCGTATCTCGAGCCACTTTCTTATTTCGCTCATCAAAAGAAGCAGCGCACCCTGCGAAGTAAATGTATTCTGCAGGTTCAGCGACTTTGACATCTAAGTCTGCAGCCCAATCAGCACGTTCGTGGGACGGCAACCCATAGGGGTTTGAATCCGATTCAAGATTCTCAATAGTAGCCATAAGTGGCATCACGGTATCTTCTACCGATTCGTCAAACTCCATGCGTTCCATCATCAAGTGACGTCGAGCGTCGGTTAATTTCGGAACATGGTCAATGTAAATTGGACAGGCTTCAACACAAGCATGGCAAGTTGTACACGCCCAAATTGCATCTTCACCAAAACGGGCAATGATGTCTTGTTCAGGTGTTTCGCCTGCAAGGAGTGTGGTTGCGTTATCNTTTGCGTAGTGACGAACGTCGTGAATGATTTGCATTGGATTAAGGGCTTTACCCGACGCATAGGCAGGACAGACGTCTTGACANCGAGCACATGAGGTACATGCCCATCCATCGATGAGATTACGCCAGGTCAAATCGGTGTAATTGACCGTTCCGAACGATTCAATATCGAGATCGTCCAGAGAAACTGCCATCCCATCTTCACCTCTCGCAAGAGGTTCCATTGCACCCATAGGCCGCATGTCATGGAAGAATACATTCGGGAATGCCATGACTAAATGCATGTGTTTGGATAGGGGAATCAAGAACAAGAAGGTCGAGATGGCAAGCATGTGCATCCAATAAGCGCCTACAACGATGCTCGTACTCGGAACAATTGTCGCAGCAACCCAAGCGCCGATTGGCTCCCAAGTCGACGATACGGTCGATTCACCAGCTTCAACAAAGAAGGAGGTCACTGTAATGGTCATAATGAGAATGAGAATGAAATTACCTTCAAGTTGGGATTTACCCTTCAACTTTTCAGGCGTAAAGATGACTCTGCGAATCAATGCCGCTAAACAACCTATGAGCGCAAGCGTATACCCAGTCTCAACGATNAGATTCCATGGGCCCCGAACGACATTTGGCAAAACATTGTGTGAAAACCAATTTGCAGTTGCCAAATCAAACATATCGGTAGAGAGCATCAAAAATCCCCAGAACATGAGGACGTGTATGCCACCAGCAACCCGGTCTTTGAGTACNTTTTTCTGCCCGAGCCAACCGGTGATAACTTCCTTTATTCGGGCACCCCAATTGTCAAAACGATTGTCTGGGGAACCTTTCAGAACAAGGCGAGAAGCTTTGACAACTTGGTAAAGGAAAAAGGAACCTGAAATGCCACCAAGAAGGAGCAACAGTAACCAGCCCGAAAAAGGGCCATACGTCATTGCCAATGGATGTTCCATACCAAAATAGCCCCCCGGGAAGATTCCCCTAACCGAACGGAGTCGGGTTCAAACCTTCAATGCACCGACAATTATCGATTCTACAACACCGACTGAGAACAAGGGATATGAAGCGCGAGGTGCTGGTGAACTCGAAGGGGATTGAATGGGACGAGTTACAGCGAGTGCTCCGGGGAAATGTATTCTCTTTGGCGAACACGCAGTCGTCTATGGTCAGCCTGCGGTCGCTGTGGCCATTGAACAACGAATTTCGGTAAAAATTGAAACATTGTCATCGGGCAGTGAAACTTGGAAAATCGACGGAATGGAATTCAACCCGAAGCGCCACCCCCATGTTCAAGCCTTACGCAATCGCTTGTGGCAGCCAGGACAAGGTGCTCCAAACCTNTCGATTCAAATTACTGGAGATATTCCTCCTGCGAGCGGACTGGGCTCTTCAGCNGCGCTTTCCGTCGCCGCAAGCGCNGCTTTGAGGGCTGCTCGTGGGCGATGGTTTAACCGACAAGATGGAAAGCAAACCAACCATTGGTCAGAAGGATACTCAAGCCATTTTGATACTGATGANGTCTATTCGACGATTGAAAAAGAATTCGATTCGTTTCGAAAAGGAGACGATGGAAACGCANTTCGCTATGCAATCGGAGAGAACACTGTAGATGTCGATGAATGCGCATTACTTGGCCATGCTGTAGAGGCTGCTGCCCAAGGTGGCCGTGCNTCTCCAATGGATGCTTCCACATGTGCGCACGGTGGNATAATTTTGCTCTCTGACCAAGTAGAAACAGATGAACAATTTCTTTACTCACGTCGACTCACAACGCCAGAAGGTGAGCGATTATGGCATTTACATTCAATCGAATTACCTCCAACCACTGAACAGGTTTTCTTGGTCATCGGCAATACCGGAGTATATGCGCCTACTGCGCAACAGGTAGCGAAAGTTGCTGCGATTCTTCATGCAAACCCTGCGCGTAAAAAAGAAATTGAAACGATCGGGGTGATTGCTCGACGCGGTATTCAATCTTTGAAAGACGGTGACTATCCTGCGGTGGGCAGAGCAATGACTGAAAATCAAATCATGCTCCAAGGGTTGGGAGTCTCTTGTCCTGAATTAGAGAATCTGATTCGTGCTGCAGCACCTACATCGCTGGGTGCTAAACTCACAGGGGCCGGTGGCGGTGGTTGTATGGTCGCTTTGACAACCAATCCCAAAGCAACCAGCGAGGCAATTGANTTAGCGGGGGGAAGAACACTGATTTCCACATTTGGTAACGGCGGCTTAACCATCGATGAAGCGGAAAATTTACCATTATGGGCTACTGAACGAGACGTAGGCGCTCAGTGAGCCACTTACAGACAATATCTTTGCTATGGCGCCTGCCTTCTTTTTATATAGTCGTTATATATGGCCCNACTATGACAACTGATGAAGAACGTCTAACTGTAGTGAATGTNGTAGCGAGCACNCGNGTCGCTGAAGAACTNGATTTGCCGGATATNGCAATCCAGCTNAANTGTGAATACGAACCTGAACAATTCCCTGGTGTTGTTTACCGTGTTACNGACCCTAAACTTGCAATNCTCATGTTCCGNTCNGGCCGTGCNGTNTGCACAGGTGGTAAGGANGAAGCAAANATCGAAACNGGNATNGAGCGAATGATTGCTGACCTNCGTGNTGCNGGNATCGAAACNTGGGANCTNGACCAAGTTGAAATNGAAGTTCAAAACATGGTNGCNACNTACGCNCTTCACTACCCTGAAGACTATGANGGNAANGACAANTTCACCAACGAACCNCNNGCTGGTGTNCCTCGNAAACTCAANTTGAANAACCTNACNTTCCACTTGCCTTTCGATAAGGTGGAATACGAACCAGAACAATTCCCAGGTTTGATTTATCGACTTGACTATCCAAAGGTTGTTTGTCTCATTTTCGGAAGCGGAAAGATGGTTATTACCGGCGCTCGACACAAAGATGAGATTCTTGAAGCCGTTGAAATCATCAAGGATGAATTGGCAGACCTTCTTTGATTCTGCTGAATTGTCAAGAGAATGTTGATGTTCTATTGCGAACGTGGTCAACCATGGCCAAAGGCTCGTCTCGGCTCGCATCTTCGCTGATGCTGGTGTTCTTGCTGTTTTTGGCATCGATGCAACCCCTGTTTTCAACTTCCTCTCTCGAGGAGGCTCCAACCGTTCAATACGCATCAGAAGACCCAGGTGTCCAAGATGTTCCGACGTGGAGAATTGGAGACAAATGGGTCTATTCAGGAACATTTGATCCGACCAAACTGGTTACCGATTCAGGGGTCCAAGCGACTGTCGGTGAAATCTATGGAGATACGACTGCAGAAGTTACTGCAATTACTGAACGTACCGTTGACAACATGACGGTTCTCGCTTACACTCTACGGACTTCTGCCAATTTTGACAAATCCGGTGTTTCACTTGACGGTTACAGCGGCAATGTCTACATCACGTTTGAACAAACAGAATACCTACGTGTAAGTGATTTATCATCGATGAGAAGCGATTTGGAGTTGTATATTCGATTCGTACCTTACGGTTTGTCAAGTTTAGCTCAAGTCCTCGGTGACATTACAATCACCAATACGTATAGCCCTGTTAGCGAAGTCTACGACTTTCCTCTCCGAGCGAATGAACAATGGACGACAACGACAACTGCGTCTTCTGCATGGTCTGGCTCAAGTGACTACATCACGCCATTCCCTGTTCCCTCTTCAGATACCAACAGTACAACTTGGGAGGTCACCGACATTGGAAAACCACGTAACTCATATGGCGAAACCATAGGATATGGTGGCTGTAATGCTTCTTATGAACTTACATCACTCAACAGTGATGGTGAACAAAGTGGTTACCGTTGGTATTGTCCCGAAGCTCGAAACTATGCCTGGCTCCATACTGAAGATGAAATTGGATTGGTGATTGACTTCCGGCTGAAGAGATACATGCCTCTGGATTCTACAGGTGTAGAGCAATACAGTAACCCCGGTACTCGCGATGAATGTTTAGTGGTAGACTTAGAGAACGAAATAACTGCATTGAATACGCCGATGGCTGTTTGGGTCAACGCTTCTGCAAGCTGCTTTTCAACCACTTCAAATATTCCCTTGGAAATTCATAATGAAGCGATGAACAATGTCGTTTCGGTCGTTACTGCGAGTAATGGAAGCGCCTATGCAGTGATGAATATGGGTGATGCAAAGGATTCCTCGGCATCAGCACTTGACTGGGCAAGTCATGGCATCGTCGCTCGAATCCAGCCTTCTGCTTCGTCCTCTTTTGGAAATGCCGTAGGTGCTACAACTCTTACTTTGGATGAATTTTTAGTTGGGCTGGATTTGATTTCAAGTGAAAGTTTTGCGAAAGTACTCCGTAACCGAAGTGGGGTCGTAACTGAATTAAACTCGCTCTCCGGATGGAATATCTTACCTGGAGATGAGTTATTGGTCGAAGTAGCCGTTCAAAATCGAGGCATCACCTCAAGTATACCGACGACGATGACGATTACGCATCCTGATGGTCAGACTTCAACCCATCCGCTCCCTTCATTGGATACGTATGAAGCACACAAAGTCAACTTCACATGGACCGTTCCAACTGACCAAGCCATTGGAATTGTTCCAGTCTCATGGCAAGCAGACCCTGATGGAGTGAATTCTGCTGATGCGGATTTAAACAATAACAATGCACAACTTTCGATGTTTGTCGGTCGGTTACCTACACCACAAGTCGTGGATTCTTCAGCACTTACACTCGAACGGATCCAACTAGAAGCAAACCAAAGTTTTGATGAAGACGGCGGAAATGTTTCTTGCTCATTCAAGATACCTTATGATGATGGTTCCCGAACATGGGCTTGGGAAACAATCCCTTCTGCTTCATGCATGGTGAATTGGACGTGGACAGATGATGGGAACTATCCGGTGGAAGTCACTGTTATCGATGAAGAGCGGGATGAGCAAACGGCAATTCTAATGGCCACTATCGGAAATAGACATCCTAAAATTGAGATTATGAGTGCTCGAAGTGAAGCCAAAGTGGAACATCCAATTACACTCTATGCTTTTGCCAATGATTCTGATTCAGAGGATGTGTGGCCAGGAGTAGTGGATGTTCATTGGCCAGATGCGTTGTGCAAAGAAGGCTACTACACGCGAGTATGCACAACAACTGCGCCTACGGAAGGCTGGCATACATTCACTGCGGTAGCAACGGATGATGATTTCGAGACAACTGCAGCCACCTATGACATCCGTTTCACCAACATTGCCCCACACAGTACATCGATAGCACTGCAAAAAGACAATCAATTCATCGAGAGTGATGAACAGCAAATTTGGCAATTGAAGGAAGATGAACAAGTGATAGTGAAAGGGCAGGCACTCGATTCAATTGATGACCTCGAGACGCTGACGCATACGTGGTGGCCAGATGGTCAACAACCCTCTCTGATGTATACATTTACCGGACGAACCTCAACCTTCCCAATGCAATGGGACACATCAGGATTACACACTATTCGCCTCGAGGTGAGCGATACGGATGGCGAGGCCAGTCATATTGAAGAGCGCTGGATTAACATTCAAAATGTTCCGCCTGTCATCGAACCTTTGGTATCCCTGTTGCCAATCGCTGAAGGTCAAAGCATTACCCTTGAAGGAAATGCTACTGATACCGCAAGCGATATTGACTCACTGGTTCGTTGTTGGGATATTGACCCGGGGATTGACAGCGATGACTTGGGTGGTGCAGATGATGACTGTGACGTGCGCGGAGATTTACTTGAATATTCTTGGAATCGAAGTGGTTCACATACCATCATCTACCACGTCACAGACGATGATGGGGCTCAAACAAGCGAAGTGCTCACTGTTGAAGTGCTGAACATGCCGCCGATAGTTCGACTAAAGAGCGTCAGTTGTGTTGCCTATCGTGAATGCTTCCTCAATGCAGAACAAACGATTGATTCACTCAATGATTTAGAAGGCTTAACCATTGTTTGGGATCTTGATATTACCGTCGACAGTAACGGTGACGGAATCAAAGATAACGACGCAGATTTGGTAGGCTCAACAGTGACTCACATGTTCCGTAAAGCAGGAACAATACGCGTTAAAGCCATTGCGTGGGATGAAAATCCTGAACGCCCAGGCCAATCCACAATGGTCATCGAAATCGCTCCACCAGAACGAACATCAATTGAACAAGTTGGTGCAGCATTAATCGGTGATGAAGCGAACCCCTTTGCACAGATTGGGTTGCTGATTGCGACGTTATCCATACTCGCACTGCTGACCCGGCGAAAGAAAGGAAACTCTGAAGGTGACCCTTGGCAACAGAATGGACTGGAGGGGGAAGATTTCTCCGGAGAAGGTTTGGAGCCGCAATCATTGGTCGATCAAGCGCAAGCAAGACGGCCGAAAGCACCTCCATCTGACCTGATGTTTACAACTTCTTTTGAAACTGATGCGGCAGTGATAGAACCTGAAGTTGAGATGGCGTCTGAGCCAATTTTAGCACCTCAAGAATCGGAGGCTGAAGCACAAGGCCCACCGCTTCCAGCAGAAGGACTACCCGAAGGTTGGACTGAAGAGCAATGGTCCCATTATGGCCATCAATATTTGGAAGCTCAGTCCTCACATCCTTGATTCGTCCCTACGGGACGGAGAATCAAGCCTCTCAAGTAGGAGAACGCTCTCGGAGTAGTATGAATCGCTTTGGCCCAGTTGTCTTTGGATTGATATTTTTGATGCTTTCTGCCCCTCTAACCGGCATGGTTTCACATCATTCGAACACCCTAACGGATATGGACGTTCGGTCCGCTGAAGGATGGGATAAGGACATTGATGTTCCGACATGGCGCATTGGAGATGAATGGGTCTATGAAACCAAATTCGATGTAGCGCAACTTATTGCACAAGCTAACGTTTCAGCAACTCTAAACACCTTGACAGGTGACACTAAGTATGAAGTAACAGACATATTCTTCATCAATATTGACAATGTCCAAACCCTTGTCTATAAAATGGAAATAACCGGTTCGTTTACCTCAGGAAATAACGGAGCTTTCATCGAGGACACACCTGTTGGAGATGCGAATGGTAGATTAGACATTGATTATGAAGGAGAAGACATAATCCGTGTCCGGGACTTAGCAGTTGTCAACAGTGATTTCACGCTCGATGTCACTTTCGCTCCGTTTAATATCGGATTATTCGCTACAGATCTTGCATTAATCTCATTCGATACATCTTACTCACCGCCTAAAGAAAAATATGATTTCCCACTCCACACAGGCGACCAATGGTATATGGAATTCTTTTCTTCAACTGTAGCAGGAGGTACTTCAGACTACTTCGACCCGAATACATTTGATACAGCCGGTCCAGAAAATAACAGTTGGCAAATAACAGCTAATGGTATACCGACGGATGGTACTGAATTTATCGATTACAGCGGTTGTGATGACTCTTTCAAAATCAATGAATGGAATCAAACTGGAGTATCAGCGGGATTCAACTGGTATTGCCCTGCTGTCCGATACAATTCATGGATGAGAGTTTCCAATGCAGCCGGCTTTACAATTGATTGGATGTTGAAAGAGTACAACCCTTCAGATTCTTATGGAGTTCAATCTGATTCGAACCCTGGGACTCGTAATGTTGAAGTCGATGTCGATTTACAATTCTTAGCAACACTACCAAACTCTGAACAAATTGTAACAGCAACGTATGAAACCTCACCTGGTGGCGTACCTCAAGGCAATACGAATATGCAAGTTCGCTATGAATCGATCAATCTTTTGGCAAATCCGTCAACGAATGGTAATGGCATTGTAGAATATAGCCTCAATATTTCAAACGGAACGGACACAACACCTTCAAGCGATGATTATTCAAGTAATGGCGTCATTGTTTGGGATCCCGTCAATGAGATAATTGGGGCAGCAACAATTGTGATTGATTTGAACGTGGTTGGTATTGATTTAATTGCACAATCCGACTCGATAATCGTCACTCGTACTCGTGGCTCAGAGGTTGCAACTCTCAATCAAGCAATTGGATATGCGGCACTACCTGGGGATTTACTCTCCTTTTCGATTCCAGCTCAAAACAGAGGCGTACTCACATCTCCAGCAACTGAAATAGAAGTCGTCACACCCGATGGGACGAACATTCGAGAATCGGTTCCTGCAATCCCTTCTTACAGCGAACAGCGTATATCTGTGAACTGGACTGTTCCTACAGATGCTGCGATTGGTGATCAAACACTTTCTTTTACTGTTGACCCTGATGAATTGGTAACTGAAGACGCAAATCGTTCAAACAACGATGCGAGTATTGACATCTTTATCGGTCGGGCGCCAACGGGTGCATTCTCCTATGATGAAGGGAAATTTACCTTCGACAATATCATTCTCAACGCATCGGGAAGTTTTGATGAGGACGGCGGGGATGTTGATTGTCGATTTGAACTTGAATCACAACCTGGTCTCATAGAAGTCCTCGAAGCACCGGGTTGCGTATCGCAATGGAACTGGAGTGACGATGGTGACTGGATGGTCAGAATTATCGTTTTCGATGAAGAACTTGATGAGGATATTATCGAAACAAATGTTACTATTCGTAATCGAGCGCCTTATCTTAATCTAACGATGGTTGAAAGTATTGATGTTGAGACGAAAGTCACGATATATGCAAACGACAGTGGCGATGTTGATTCTATTTCTCCGCCTGCTCAGCATGTCGACATCTTCTGGCCGGATTTAAATTGTGAAGAGGGGTTAACCCAGCCCACATGTACATTCACTCCAATGGGAGAAGGACCTCTTCAAATTACTGCTAAAGCCGTCGACGATGATGGCGCAGAAACTTACGTCAACACGACCCTTGATGTGTTGAATATCGCCCCTACAGTTGCCTATCCTGAACTTTATTACGGCGGTGAAAATCTTACCCCGGATAACATGG
>NHFA02000039.1 GCA_002170315.2 Euryarchaeota archaeon TMED99 | reverse complement strand
CTCAGCCATTCAAAGCCCGGTTGTTCAGTTACTGTTCGCATTGGTGATGTGGTTGTATTGGATCAATTGGTCGCTCGTTATCATCAAAAATCGCAAGAAAACCTTCTCAACTGCTGAGCCTTGTAACCATACAACACTTCTCGTGGTTTCTTGGTTTACAGTGCTATGCTTTGGTTATTATCTTACATATGTAGTTCGAATTTTGCTTCGCTGAGTACCCTCTACGGCTCTCTTAATTATCCTAGCGTTTACAAGGTCTAAGCAAGCCTTTACTGGAAAAAATCATGAGTATTGGAAGTGAATACCTTGTGCCCATATGGGTCCGAGAACAAGACCAATGGAGAGGTTCAGCGCGTTGATATGGGTTCGCAGTGGGCCCTATCCATGCCTACCCACTGCTCAATCATTCAGCTTCGTTTTGCCCATGCTCAAAGTCTTCTCTTTCCGACCTTCTGAAGATCAGCAATCCAAGCAATGCTACTGAGGAGATTCCGGTGAATAAACCGATGTAGAGCAGCATTGTCTCTGGCGACAATCCAGAATCTTCTGTTGACCCGTTGTCTTCCACATCATCGTCATTATTCACGCCGAATTGACTACCGATTGCAGGTGAATTTGGCTCGACGTGTTCGCCAGAATCTGCAAGCAGCCGTATAGTTGCGTTGACTGTGGTATTGTCAGAGCGAATGTCTTGGTAGGAGTAATTGCCAACCGTCCAATTCATGTCAAAAATTACCATAAAACTGGATGAACAGTTTGAGTCCACTTTGGTATTGTTTCCATCACGTTCACAATACGCTTGCAATTCGCCCGAATCCCAATCAAAAGTTCCGTTATACAAGCCGTCACCGTCATGGTCATACACCAGTCGGTGCGTTAGATTTGACTCATTGTCGATGTTATGCCAAACTATAGAATCGTTCTGAATAATTTCAGGGCTTGTTTGAGAAAACCCGTTTTCTTGAACCAGAACAGTGAATGAACTTGCCGTGTGGCCCTGTGCAGGCATAATCATCGGACTTGAGATGAGAGAAAGCAATACAGCCATGACAAAAACTCGACTTTTCATTTCCATATTTCTCAATGAAAGCCCCCTGTAGATAAATAATCGTAACATACGATTCCTCCATCAGTTCAAATAATACTGCCTTTACCCCACCTCCATGCTTAAGCAACGCTTGACCAGAGATTCTCATGCTGCAGACCAGATACTCGTCTATGCAATGGTGGGTCTTGTGTGTGTTAGTTTCCTTTCAATTGGCGCATATATCGTCATGTTGAGTGACGATGAAGCCTCATCTGCCGATGATGGAGAATCGGTGTGGGTTGACCCTGTTGTCGAGATTGAAGACGATCAACACAGCCATACAGATTTGTTGGCACATCGCTTGCAGACCGATAACATGCAACTCATCGATTATCACAACCTCAACTGTGATGGGAACGTTGCCCCACCCGCCGAACTTGACAATGTCGCAGGCCGTCCATGCTATCCTGAATACAAGAATGTTGGACCAACTCCCGGCGACTCTTCTGAGATTTCCATTGAAGGTAATTTCATGGAAGACTGTGTCAAAAACCCTGACGGAAGCGGTGGATGCTACGCCTATGTTTCATCCTACAACCAATTTGAAATCTTGGACATTTCAGAGCCAAACAACATTACTCTTCTTTCCACATACTACGCTGAAGTTGGCCGAATGATTGACATCAAAGTAACACCTGACAACAACTGGGTTCTCGTGAACCACGAACTGACAAACAGCGACCTTGACCCGATTCCTCAAGACGATGATGCGAACAGTGGTGCAAACCGCCTTGACGTTATTTCGGTTGTCAACAAGAATGAACCAATCAAGGTTGCAGAGTGGAACAATCCACCTGCAGGTTTCCACAACCAAGACATGCACGTTGACTGTGATTGGGAGCCAGCCAACCCAGCATGGGCTGTTGAAGAATGCCATCTGTTCTTGTATGGAGCAGACCCTTACCCAGAAATGGTCGAAGGCGATTCAGGAACATTCTACAAGGGAACACAAATTTTCTATGTGCCTCTCGGTTTTGAATCTTGGAATCCAATGTCAACCGATGAACAACAAAACGACAGCCGACAAATTCTACGCTGGGGCGGATACTCTCCAGAACCTGAAACCACTTGTGGCGGTTCAATCTTCAACCACGACAATGTCTTCCACATCCATCCAATTACCGGGCAGAAACTCCTCTACGTTTCTTACTGGGATGCAGGACTCCGAATTGTTGACGTTTCAAATCCACCGAATATTCCAGACCCTGAAGGTGTCGCTTGGCCTCAAAACAACGAAGTTGGCCGATGGCTCGGTTGCTCAAGTGCAAACGATGGCTGGTATGGCCCAGATGGCGGCGGACACGCAAACATGACTTCTGAAGAATGGGGCGGCAGCACCGGTGCTCTCAACGGCAACGGATGGATTCACTACGCTGTTCCTTACGACCACTTGTTGTGCAATGGTGCAAAAGACACCGACCCAATGGAAACTTGGGATGCTGAATGTGGAACCGGTCCAAACGATGCTGAATTCGGCATTAACTGGCGCCACCTCACCATGATTGCTCCTGAATATGGTACCAACACAAACCACACCGGATACATTTGGACCATCGATACAACTGACCCAGCAAAACCGTTCTTGGTCAGNAAGTGGAAACTNCCNGGNTCAAGCATTCTTCCTGATGGAACTGAACACCCTCACCANTACATCCCNGGCGGATACATCTACAGCCCTCACAACGGNGANACTGGAACCAATGGGCACGTCTACTGGACGCATTANCACGCAGGNAACTGGGTGACCGACCACAGNGATATTTGGCAAGACCTCGAATGGGTTGGCGGCGTTCCAGCTCCTGAAATTGGCTACCCTGCAATCGCACAATTATCTGAAACCAAAACCATGGGCTACTTCTTACCTTCNGGTCCAACNTGGATGGAAGATCCAAAGGAAACNCTNGGNTANGACATGGCNGACTGTTGGGCATCGTGTATGATTCCGTTCGATTGGGGATTACAGTATGACCCACGAGGCTATCTGTTCATCTCTGAAATGGTCTCGGGAGTCTACGTTGTGCAGATGGAAGAAGACAAGAATCCAAACTTCGTCTATCCAGCATTGTATCCAACCGATGATTAAGCAATTGCTCATTCTTCAGATTCGTAGAGAATCGTTACGGTTTGATTGACGCGAATGTCTTCTTGTCCGTCATCATAACTTATTCTCAATTCATGAGGCTGAAANGTATTGAAGTGAATCGTATTCCAAACGACTTCATCTCCATCGTTGACTTGTCCGCTTCGACTTTGACAAACATCGTCGAGTTCATCNGCAATATTCCANGTGAACTGAACAGATTGACCACTGCCCCCAATCTCGCCAATGAGACTCGGATTCTCAACTACAGAGTAGACCTCAATCATGATCGGACTTTGCCCCCCATTGCTTGGTGTAGGGTCAAAGGCAAGAGTTTGCGGCGCTTTTGTGTTGGTTTCAGACCATTCAATCCTTAGTTCAATTCGAACTGAAAGCGTTTGAACCTCTTGCTTGTTGTTTTCATCAATAGCGTATACGCTGAGGTTGTAGATGCCGTGTTGTGAAAATTCAACGGTCACATTTGAGCCCGTATCTGCTGCGACCGTCACTGGCGCTCGACCGTCATTAGTGTCAATGCCAAAAGAAACCAAAGCACTGTCAGCGGTCGTTTGTGAAAAATCGAAATCAAGTGAAACCCCGGTTGTTGACAAATGTTCACCGTTCGAATAGGATTCTACTATTGTGCCGTTTTTGGCATCATACTGAAGCACGAGGTCAATGCTCGAATCTTCAGAGNTTTGTGNCAAACATCCAGCAAGGCTGAAAGAAAGGAGAAGGAACACAATCCACATAGGTTTGGCTTGTTCCATGCATTGGCCAATTGGTGGTGATATAAAACGCCAACGAAACAGCAACAGGACTGTATTCATCAACAAGGACAAGGTGGTTTGCGCATGGGCGGGCTTCTACCAGGCGGAACACAGCCTTGGCACCGCCTTGATGAAAAGAAGTCCAGCCACTACAGCCAGTTACAACTCAATCGTTGTCTTCACGACCGTAATCCCCTGCTCGTTCAAATGGAAGACAAGTATGCATCACGTTCAATTGTTGAAGCAAAAAAAGTCTGCAGTCTTCCACAACTCCTCCACTGGTCAACGTCTGTCACGGATATTCCATGGAAGGAATTACCTGATCAATGCGTGATTAAAACAAATCACTGGTCAGGAGATGTCTTGTTTATTATGGACAACGGAGAGACTCCACTCGAAGGGGTGAATCGTGGATTTCGATTGTTCTCTGGAGGAGATAACCGCTACAAAGTCATTCGAGGAGGAAGAGATCAGAACGGCAAGTTCTGGCCAAAGTGGCGGATTGAACGTGCACTCAAATGGTGTTTGCGCCAAGATTTCCCCACTCAGCTTGAATGGGGTGCTGCCTCGATACATCCGCGTGGAGTCATGGTTGAAGAGTTGCTTATCGAAGACAAGCGCCTCCCAGATGATTGGAAGGTTCACGTGTTTCATGGCAAAGCAGGATTTATCCAGCACGACATTGGAAGAATGACCACGCATGCCCAATCCATCTATACGGTTGAGGGGCAGAAAATACGACAGTCAAACCCAAGATGGAGCGAACAAGGAACGCCGGATGAGATTGTTTCAGTCCTTGGACAAGAGGGGCTAAAGTCACTTGTTGAGACGGCAGAAAAGTTAGCCGAAGACATCGACTATACCCGCGTAGATTTATTCCGTGTCAACGGCGAATGGGTTTTCGGAGAGTTCACGAACTACCACAATTCCTGCCACCCGCAATCCGATGAATGGGAGAACCTTGGTGGAGAACTGTGGCTTGCCAATCCCGAAAAGGGGGCCAGTGAATGAAAACCGCAATCCTGTTACTCGGTTTCAACCGAGTCGACTATTTCCAACAAACGCTTTCCGCTTTGGAAGCAAATTCTGCAGCGCATGAGTGTGACCTTCACGTTTACCTCGATGGTGGAGAAAAAGCCCGCCAATCTGAATTGGTTGAACTGGTTCAATCTTCGACTTTTGAAAATCCCACTTTCGTTCTGCGACAAGAGAATTGGGGAATAGGCCGCCACCTTATNGATGCGCGCCGAACCCTCTTTGACATCCACGCCTATGACCGAGTTATTTTGCTCGAAGACGATATGCTCCTTGCNCCCAGCTACATTCAAACTGTAATGGATCTTTCNGATTGGTCNCANCAATTCAGCGATGTAGGAACTGTCATGGCTTACAATATCAACCACGATGCAGCGGAATTACAAGCCAATCAACTGCCCCACGTCGTGGCAACAAATCGGCATTTTTGGGGCTATGCCATGACTCGAGAAGTCTGGGACATCATCAGACACATCATTTATGATTTTGAGCGCAAATATCTCTCGAAGAACACCTACAGAGACCGTTCACATTTCCGCATTCGATGGATGTTCATGCGTTCAGTGATGTCCAAAAAACGCCATATTCGCACAGGNAAGAACCTCATTCCACCCGAATGCCTCACCCCGCCATTTCCTCGAATACCTCGTAAGTCTCCAACCAGCCAAGATGCGATTACTGCACTGGCACTTTGGCATCATGGGTTTGGAAGAATCACAACTCGTGTATCACGTGCAGAATATATTGGCGTCGAAGGGTTTTCTTTTTCCCCGAAATTATACGCTGATTTCGGATTTGAGAATCAGAATACACAGGACCTTTCTCAGTTCACTGATGCGGTTGNACATTACGAGTTTGCAGCACAGGATGAACAAGGCAACACTATCAAGCCCCGTCCGTACGAATGAACCATTCGCATGGGGTTCAATGTTGGCGTTGTCGGTTGTGGCCGTTGGGGCTCGCAACACATTGACACACTCTTAAAGTTGAAAAATCAAGGATTCATTGAAAAAATATTCGCTTGCGACATCCATCCTTTGCGTTTGAAAACCCTCCCCGAAACGCTCGATGGCGTATATTCTGAGTGGCATGAAATGATTCAATCAGAAGAACTTGATCTCGTNTCCATTGTCACTCCTAATTCAACACATACTTCGCTTGGCATTGCAGTTCTTGAACAGGGGTTGAGCGTATTGGTGGAAAAGCCGATTGGNTCTTCATTAGACGAAGTAAGGCGTTTAGGNGATGCTGCTGTAGAGAGCAANGGGCGCCTTTTCTCCGGTTATCTGTTACACCACCATTCAGGATTTCAGTATGCAAAAAATCTCATTCAATCTCAAAAATTAGGCAGAGTGAAATCAATTCGTTATACAAAATACTCCTCTCGAAAGAAGCCAGATAAAGCAGATGTCATCCAGAACCTCGCATCCCACGCTTTCTCAATAATACCTGACCTTTTGGGAACCGAACAGATTCCTCTTTTTACGCTGGCTCTGCTTCTTGAAAATCAAAAACCCACATCTTTGGATTCAGCAAGTCAAGCGAAATTTCACATGATGTATCGCGACCACGAGCATCTTCAACCAATCGAAGTCGAAATTCAAGTCGCTTGGGGGCGAGAAAGCGTCAGTAAATTAACCGTTGAAGGCACAAAAGAAAATCTTCGTATCCACTTCCAAAGACACGATTCAATTGAACAAGGGACACTNCATTCAGGATATAGGCGGGTTCAAACCCCCCATTCAAACCCTCCACTTGAGCAACAGTATCGCAACATATTGTCAGCACCGTCAACCACAGAGAAGCCACTTGCCACGCATCTTCAGACCGCAACCCTTCTTGAAAAGGCCACTCGGCTTGCTCAACAGTGGCATCAGCAGAACCTCGAGAATTGAACCACGCTCTNGCGAGTCTTCAAGAATCANCGACTCTTCGNTGTCGACATGGGCCTCTCCTTTGCAACGGTGCAACGCATGTTTCTCGGCAGTTTTCTTGCTGCTGCTCTCACATGGGTTCTTCAAGACAGTATGATGGATGCTACATGGGTTTTTCTCGGNCTTTCAGCCTTGACGGGTATTGTTTGGGGCTTGTCTGAAAAAGACATCACATTCGACGCTCTGGGCATGAATGCATCAGGGTTCTTTGTCGTGTTCAGCTTTTTCGTCTCCATTGCTATTTTTGCTGAAATTTGCATCGGCGTATTTTCCTGGCCTACCACTGGCTCTTACGTCACTTCCCTGTTCTTTGTCGGCTCTTTTTGGTGGACCGGCGCCCTGGTTCAACCGAAGAACAACTGATGTTTGCCCCTCCTTGATGCGAAGGGTGAAATGCCCCCAAGTTCGACCATGACCGATTGCAATGGCAAAGTTCGGCGACCANCCAACCCTTCCTCAACCAATTGAAGACTTGTTGATGGAACAAGTTCACACCGTTTTTCTCAAGGCCGATTGCCCTCCGAGAATCAAACAAGGNTCGATTGGTGACCTCAAACTCATCGAAGTAGATTCCGAACAAAATTGGGATACACTTCGTATGGAAGCCTTACAAGAAGAACTGGTTGAACTGGTTGAAGAAAACCGCCACCGCAGCGACTGTTTTCTCGAAATCGACAGGAAGGGCTGTCAAGTTCTTCAATTAGGCGACCTTCGTGTTTCCTGTGCTTGGCCGCCTTTTGCTGATGCCCGAGAAATCACCATTGTTCGACCGGTAGCGAAATTGTCACTGGGAGATTATGAGCTCGATGAACGACTCATTGCTCGTTTGGCAGACCATCACCGTGGCGTCTTTATTTGCGGCCGACCAGGTTCTGGAAAAACGACCCTTGCTCAAGCAATTGCAGAATACCTCGACACTGATATCGGGGCCATGGTCAAGACGATGGAAGCCCCTCGTGACTTGCAATTAGCCGACCGAATTACCCAATATGCGCCATTGGAAGGAGATCTCGAGAAAACCGCTGAAATTATTTTCCTTGTGCGCCCCGATTTCGTCATTTTCGATGAAGTTCGACGTGCTCGAGATTTCGAGATATTTGCCGATGTTCGCCTTGCAGGTGTTGGTCTCTTGGGCGTGACGCACGCAAACTCCGCTCTTGAAGCAATTCAGCGACTCATTGGAAAGGTTGAATTGGGGCTTGTTAGTCAAGTTCTCGACACCATCATTCACGTTGAAGCGGGTCAAATACAACAGGTTCTCGAATTACGAATGACGGTCAAACCGCCAACAGGAATGCAAGAAGAACTTGCCCGNCCGGTCATTGAAGTGGTTGAATTCCCAAGTGGGAAAATTACCCATGAAATGTTCGCCTTTGGTTCTGAAATTGCAGTTGTTCCTGTCGATGGCCGAGCATCGACTGGCATCTCTCCACTCAAAGCACTTGCACGTGACCAATTGGTTCACATGATTCAGCAATGGGTGGGCGTTCAGTGTCAAGTTCAATTCAAAGGAGAGACCAGCGCTACCATTTATGCCCCACAAAACATGATTCCAACTCTTATTGGCAAAGGTGGAGAAAACGTACGCCAACTCCAAGATGAACTTGGCGGGATGCACCTTAGCATCGAATCGTTCGAGGACATGCCCGAGGGCCTAACTGCGCCAAAAAGAGGTCATTGGGAAGACGTTTCAGACCGTAGAAGTAGGGAAAGCAGGTCATGGGAGCGACAAAANCGCGGTTCTAAATCTCGTAAAGGCAAGAAAAATCGAAGATAACGCAAATGGAAACACGAGCGGGAACAGCACTCCCCATTCATGAGTGGTCGCTCATATATACATGATGAACGAAAACAACGACCATGTCCGGCAACACTCCTGCGAATGGAAAGCCAAAAAGACCCCTCGTTAAGTTTCTTCTTGAAAATCGTTCATTGATGAATTACTTTTCAATCCTCATGATTATCTATGCTGTTTGGGCTACTGTCGAAGTAATCACCAACNCCTCTGGAGCATCCTGGTGGCCTCCAGAAACTGGAATTCCGGCTTCTGAAATTTACAACAACCCCGACAANNTCCANACCATCAACAACGGTTGGGTCATCGGTACAGGTGCTGTTTTGGGAACCGTCGGCACCATGATTCAGTATTTNTACCGAGCAGCGCCTTATGTTGATGCATCTATGCAAGCAACAGCTGCATTAATCATCTCTGCAGTGAAGGAAGACGAAATCCAAGAATCCGCTGAAAAAATGGCGAAGGAAATTATTGCTGCGGCTGAAGAAGAAGCCCCTTTCGACCCTGTAGATGAGAAGGCAGAGACCGATTTAGATGCAGACGCATCCGAAGAGGNNGTNGANGATGAGCCGTCGAAGANGNNCCNGAAGAAGCNCCTGAAGAGGCTCTTGAAATCAATGAAGAAGAAAGCGGTGATGCCAGCGCCGAAGTCGAAGAATCGGCTGAAAGCAGTGCAATGAAAAAATTCTGAGGTGAAAATATGTGGGAACATCGATCTGTATCTAACAAAGTCTATACTGAAACCAAACAAATGCGTTCAAGCGAAACNTATGTTCGCTTGATGGATGTCGTNGAAGAAGTCGTCACAAAGGCGCAAATTGATGAATTCGATNACGTTGAATTTTTGAAATATATNCCTCGACGAGGTCCATGGGAAGAAGTTCCAGAATCCGACATCGCNAAGGCAGACCCACGTNCTCGGTATATCGGGCCTGCGCGTGCACGCCTTCTCAACACAAACCTGATTCTCGGCTCGTCCTGGATTGAAGCAGAGCGTTTCAAATTCGAGCGCCGTATCAAAAATGTTTCAGATTTCCTCAAGCAGAAAACCATCATCAATGCAAACATGTGGACGCCAAAACAACTCTCTACAACTCAAACTTTGTTCATTTGTTCCGCTGGTGACGANGACCGTATGGGTGGTTCATTCCTNACCGGAGACGGCCCAACCTCATCCCACCCCTTCCTCGGGGCGCCTGAAGGAGAAGAGCCAGAATGGGAACCGATTCTATGGGGTCTCGGTCACCGAGGTATCGTTCCTGATTCCGACCCTCTGGACCAATGTTTCTATCCTTCACTCATGCACCGAGGTGTTTCGTTCAACAACCGATTGGGTTGGACACGATACTCTCCTGCAGGATTTGGAAAGGATGCTAGCGGGTACATCATGACCCGTCCAAGCACTTGGATTTGGCCAGCAGTCAACGGAAATCGCGAATCTCCTACCGCATTCAATCTCTTGGTGAACCTACCAGACCGTCGCCTCTCGTTCGGTGAAGAAGGAATCACAGACGTCTACATGACTACAGGGAAAACTTCTCTTTACAGTTTGATGGGCATGATGAGTTCGACCACCGTTCGACAAATGTTTGGAGCGGGCTCAGAGATGGTTCCTCTCGAATTCCACTGTATCGAGCCTGGGTTGGATGAATGGATTGCAAGTGCAAGCGATGAAGACAAGTATGCTCGACTGTTCGAGGTTTGTGCCACTCTTGGATACATGCTGACCGACCCTGGAATTGGCAGTCTCGGAGGCGCAGCAAAACGCCGACGCCTCCTCATTTATCCTCGAGATCAAGGCAACTTGTTGACGTGTGTTAACGCGAGCCAAGTTGCTGACCATGCATTGAAATCGAATTACGAATCAACCGTATTTACAAAACTCGACCAAGCAGACTTCATGAATCGCGTTACTCGCCGATTCAAAGCCTATGCCGACCTGGTTGCAGCAAGTGAAGTTGCTCAAGGTTCTCGCTGGATTAGCCAAGCTGATTTCCACGATGGTGAGAAAAAGCAAATTGGACCAAATGTCCATTCCATTCTTTCCGTTCGCGGCTATGATGTTATGAGCATGGATGAATATATCCAAACGTTCAATGACATTTCTGCAGCTCCTGACCGATTGATGCGCCGTTGCATCCAATCCATTGCTACCAATGCTCTGAAGACGATTTATCCGCTTTCAGACCTTGGTGAATCTGGCGACCCCGCTCCTTACGACCACATTTTTGGATCGAAAGATGGAAACCCATTGGTATACTACACCGACATCCGATTCTTGGTTCCAACATCTATTGACAAGATGCGCACTATGACCGGTTCCCGTGGTGCCGACCGTGGGCGCATGCGTGAAGCGTATGAAGCCATGACAAACGCCGACCCAATGACCAGCCTATCGATTCAAGACGTCTGCTTACCATTCCTTGCAGATCTCGGAGAGGACTCCTGGCAAACAGGTACTGGACTCAGCGAAGACGAAATCATCGTTGAAGTGACTATGGCAGTTAACCCTGCTCGAGTATGGCGTGCATTGCTCGACCCAACCACCAAGAACGTATTCGACTTGCCCAAGGGCAAGAAAGGAACAGCTGCAAACCTCTGGGGCGACATTTTCATCGAAAACGAAGTCCTGCATCAACGCATGGAGCGAGACGGCCTCGGCCATTACCTCAGATTGTTGAAACTTGGATTCCATTGGGCAAATGACGAAGCCAGAAAAAAGCACGGCCTTGATTGAGTTGACTTTCTCTTGAAAGGAGGCGCGAAGCGTGACAAACTCGATCAACATCTCCGAAGTGTTGTTTTCACTGCAAGATAAGATGACTGTTGGGGGATCCATATCCGCCGATCAACGTTCCTTCTACACGACCTTTCGCAGAAAACTGGAAGACGACACCGGGGGCAGAAGTCCGGCCGACATTCTTGAATTATTGAATCAAACCCGTATCGAATCAGAAGGAAAATTCTCTGATGGAGAGTTTAACGAATTTGTCACCGCTGTTCTTTCCAAAATCGAACATGTTGAGCACGTTGAAGAAAGAGATATCCAACCAGAAGCCGAACCTATGGTCGAGTTGGAACCTGCTCCTGCCGAAGAAACATTACCGATACAGAACAATCCCCCATCAAAGGGAATATTATCTCGCTTTCAATCGTTGGGCGTTGGAGTATTGGCCATTATAGGTGCTGCAACCCTTCTTTCCATTGTGATGTTTTACTTAACTCTGTAAAACGTTCCTCAGATTTAGTTTTGGAATTTGTAAAGAGGACAGAGCCAAAGAAAGGGTTCATCTATGCGCTTCACGGCCGCATAAACGATGGCTCAACCCAACGACGGCTCTGGACGCGCACCTGTTGCGATTGTTCGGCCGACCACTTCAGTTACAAGTGGTCCTGCAGTCATCCAAAAATTGGTAAACGCCTCGGTTGCTTTTGGGAATCTCCTGAAGGGCACTTTTGGTCCAAATGGGCTTGACAAAATGATGTACAAAACAAGCGGAGAGACTGCCGTAACCAACGATGGTGCAAAGATTGTGGCTGAACTTCTGGTTAAACATCCGGCTGCTAAAGCCTTTGTCCAGTTAGCCGAATCTCAAGAAAACGCATGCGGGGATGGCGTCACAGGTTGCCTTATTTTAGCCAGTGAATTAATGCGCGAGGCTGGACGGCTTTTGGAAAAAGGCCTCCACCCACTGCTTGTCGTCAAGGGCTATCAAGCAGCGCTTGAAACAACATTGAATGTTCTTGATGAGCGCGTTGTTCGAATTTCACCAAT
>NHFA02000038.1 GCA_002170315.2 Euryarchaeota archaeon TMED99 | reverse complement strand
CTTCTTCGATACCTGGATGGTTTGCAACAGTATCTGTAATATCTTCACTGCATGAAGCACGCGCAGTTCCTCGGCCTTTTTGCAACGGCATATGTTCTTCGATACGAAGGACGGAAGAAGGGTGGCTGCGTGTTACATCCCCTGCCCAATGACCTTCCGGCAATCGAACCTCAATGCGAACTTGCTTGACTGCCACAGATTCTTGAGAAAGACGCACTACTTGAAGGTCACGAGAGAATCAAATTTTACGAGTGGTTTCGATACGTCGAACGGTTCCACTCTCTACATCGATGATTTCTCCAAAGGTGGTGGTGTGGGTGTCTCCAAGAATTGCTGCTGGAAGATAACCATCGCAAACACCTGATGCTGCAAAGATAGCATTTTTACTCTTGCACAAGTCATGCGCTTCCCAAAGTCGGGTCAAGTCATCACCAACCATGTTCTCTGCACGGGCCTCTTCTTCGGGAGAACGGAACACAAGTCGACCTTCAAAGACCCCACCAAGTCCACGAATTGCCGTGGCAGAGATGACTCCCTCCGGCGCCGCACCTATACCCATGAGTACATCGAATGGGCCATCGGGACGAGCAGCCCAAATTGCTCCAGAGACATCCCCATCACCCATCAATTCAAGCTGGGCCCCACTGGCCCGGATTTCTTTGAAAAGTTGCGAATGACGTTCGCGGTCGAGAGCAACAACACGAACATCCGAAACTTGTTTGTCCAATGCGGCTGCTGTTTGCTCTAGGTTGTAGGCTACGCCTCCATCAAGACTGATTTGACCGACCAATTCAGGCCCACCAGCGATTTTATCCATATAACAATCAGGTGCATGGAGTAAAGTTCCTCGCGGTGCTGCTGCAAGAACAGCAATCGAATTTGGAGAATTTGATGCGCAATTATTAGTACATTCCAAGGGGTCAACGGCAATATCGATTTGAGCAGCACCTGCTACACCAACCATGCTGCCAATCTCTTCACCAATGTAGAGCATAGGTGCTTCATCACGTTCCCCTTCACCAATGGCGACACGCCCATCAAAAGGCACATTATCGAAGGTTCGACGCATGGCTTCGACTGCAGCCTCATCGGCCTTGTCTTTCTCGCCCAAACCACGCCATGCAGCACTCGAAATAGCCGCTTGGTCAACGGCTTCCAAGAAGTGATGATAGAGGTCGCCGACGCTGCCCATGATTTGAGACGGGCGCGCCCCATCCATGAATGAAACGGTGTGATTCAAACGGTTATTCTTTCTGGTTCTTCATCCAAAGATGTTCGTCGTTGACTTGTAAAAACTCATACTATGATTCGATGAGGAGGATTTCTTGATCTTCAGTTCTACATTGCTCAGCCTCACAAATCTGCGGGAGGGAAGAAGCATTGAGTGATTCAGCAGGAGGAGACACGGGTGATACTAAATCCCCTTTATCGACATAAAGACTAGGACCGTTCGCCATGAAGTAGACCGACCCTCTTCCTGCTCTGGAATCTTCAGGTTGAGAATTATTTCCAGTTGCACAAGCATCGATGCATCCGTCTGCAAATGCAATGTAGACACGGCCATCAAGGTCGATGGTAAGGTCGTTGAAATCCAAAAGGTTTCGATTCGAACCCCCGTCATCTGTACGGCAATCTCCGCTGTTTAAGCACATGCTTCCGATTTGAACGGGGTCATCAGACACACGATATGTGTGGAAAGTTGGGTTCTCATCCAGTGCATTCAGACTGTAGGTGACGTAAAGGTGGTAATGCACCCCACTTGGCGCATAATGACCATTTCCGTTCCAATTATTACCATCAATGTCCGTTGTATTGAGCAAGGACACGTTTTCACTTCCAAGGTAAGTTATCGCAATTCTTCCTGGATCGCCAGCATCTGTTTGAGGGAATGTCGTCGAAATGACACCTGCTGGACTGATGCGAAGACTTTCCGAATCCCAAGTGTCTCCTGAATCGGTACTTCGAGCCATGTAAATCCCTTGATCGGCTCCTGTCCAT
The DNA here is from genome assembly GCA_002170315.2 of Euryarchaeota archaeon TMED99. Classification (GTDB taxonomy): domain Archaea; phylum Thermoplasmatota; class Poseidoniia; order Poseidoniales; family Poseidoniaceae; genus MGIIa-L1. The sequence goes on along the minus strand of NHFA02000038.1, from coordinate 39,362 downwards.
ACATGGTATGCGTTGGATTCACTGTCGGTTGCTACTTCGGAATTTTTACGCGGATTAGGAGTTAATGCGTCCTGTCCCATTTCTCGAGTATCCCAAGTAAGACCGTTATCCTTCGAGAAAATTATTGCTGGAATGGCAACTCTTGGAGTCACATAGACCGTTCCATCAGGAGCGGTGGTAATGGCTCCATGAAGGCCTCCATCACTTGTTGCGAGTCCGTATATTTGGCCTCCAGTTGGGAAAGTAGCTCCACCATCGTAGCTGGTGTAGCAGAAGATTCCAGCCAATTTATTGTAACAGAAATACACTGCTTCAGAGTAAAGCGGACTGAGTTGTCCTAATCCACCATAACCTGAATCAGTCCAAGGCCCAGAACCCAATTTAATGTGGTCATTGAGAGGTATTGGGCCGCTGTCATATGGGTTACCTAGCCAAGACTCTCCATCGTCATCAGACCAACCAATCCAAGTGGTCGCAAGTCCCATCATGTGGATATTGAACACCCGGTCAGTTACTGGATCTACCCATCCATACGGGTCACTGGTGAACGGGGCTTGAGTGATGTCAGCTGTATTTTCCCAACTTTCACCGTAATCGCATGAACGCATCGGTTTTTCCATGGCAATGAAAAACATACAACCACTCGAAGTGATTCCAATGCTGGGTTCTTTGCCAGTTTCACCTACATCGCTGAATACAAAATCCATGGCAAGCGGAACTTCATCCACCGGCATTCCACTGCTGTTGGTGACAAAGATTCGAACATCTTCAAGCACTTCAACTACTGGCTCTTCGATAACTTCGTCATTACCGAAACAACCGGCTAAAGAAAAGGTTAGCATGAGGGCAACCATGTAAAGTGCCTTGACTCGCATGATGTTGGCTACAAGCAATAGAATAATGTCTTTGCGATAGAGAGATTGGCAATTAACCGGCGAATCATTGAAGGTCTTAGCCGATTTGTTCGGAGTTATGACTGAGTTTGTTTTTTTCGATTATCCACTGCCTTCAGACCCAGAAATACGTAGCATATGGGACCAAATTTCAGCACTGAGACATGAAGTTTATGCCAGTGAATTGCAACAATACCAAGTAAATTCTGAACAACAATTAGAAGACCCAGGTCATCATTTCATCGCATGTATGGTTGGAGGCAAACTTGCCGGTTACATCAGTTTGAATCCGCCCAACACACAACCGTTTCGAGTGAGCAAATATTTTTCACAAGAAACGTTAGATGAAACATTGTATTCAAAATGTGGTGAACGTCTTTCATCGACTTATGAAGTTCGCGCATTAACCGTATCGCCTGAATATCGAGGGAAACAGATTTCTGCCCAGTTAATGGCATATGCGCTCAAGTTCGTACTTCAAGTTGAAGGGACTGATATCGTTGCAATGGGTCATGCAAACGTCGTCGAATTATACAAGAAGATTGGCATGACTGTTTTCGAACAACACGGTATACAATACGGTGAAACCCTCTACTACCCGATGTATCTTGATCCTCAAATTGCTCGAACAATGAATGCTGAAAAGATATCCGAATTCGAAGAAGATGAGGATGTATGTTATCATGGTGGAAAATCATGGGATACTTCAAAATTTGATTTTGGTATTCGGGACACATTGGTTGTTGCCGATGTGCTCGACAGTCCATTCCCTCCATGTCCTGAAGCACTTCACGTGCTTCGAGAACAACTTGAGCGATGCTGTCAAGAGTCACCTCCAACTCAATGTGAAGAATTGATTGAAACAATTGCTGAAACCAGAGGCGTTCAGTCAAAGCATGTCGCCGTCTCATCGGGCTCGTCATCTCTGATGTTTTCATTCCTACCACAATTGCTTACTTCAACTTCCAAGGTGCTGGTTCTTTCTCCAATGTATGGCGAATACAGTCATATTCTCACGCATGTCATAGGGTGTGAAATGACCAATTTTGTACTTCACAAAGAAAACGGATTTGAGATTGATGCGGATGAATTGATTCGACAGGCTCGTCAACATGATGCTGTAATTTTAGTTAATCCAAACAGCCCCACTGGAGTGTATTGCAGCAAGATGAGTAAAATTGTACATCAAATCCAAGATGAGAGTAATTCTCCAACACGATGTAAGATGATTTGGGTAGATGAAACCTACATTGATTATATCCCCGAGGCGCAATCACTGGAATCACTTGTCGACACCAATCCAAGTTTAATTGTCTGTAAAAGCATGAGTAAATGTTACGCATTATCAGGATTACGAGTTGCTTATGCAGTGAGTCAAAAAGTGACTGAATTGCGTCGCTTCATACCGCCTTGGGCAGTTAGCCTACCTGGCCAATTAGCAGCGGTTGCCGCATTGAAAAATCCAACCTATTACAATGAACAATACGAAATTATTCATCAACAAAGAACTGTGTTGAGTGATAAATTAAGAGAACAAAATTTCACAGTACTTCCAGGGGTTGCAAATTTCATATTGACATTCCTTCCCGAGGAAACCCAACATACATCCTCTACCTTTATCGAAGCATGTAAAGAAAAAGGTGTCTTCATTCGAGACGCTCAAAACATGGGAGTTACGCTCGGAAATAATTCTGTTCGATTTGCAATTCGTTCAAGCGGTGAGAACGAACGTATCATTGAATGTGTGAAAGAAGTTCTCTCTCAACAGTGAAGTTCATTTTCCTTTGAACTTCTCGACAACCACAATATCTGAAATCGATGTACCTGGGTATTGGCCTTGATCGTCTTTTTCCAATGACTTCACCATATCGAGAGCACACAACAAACCTGCACTGACGCCAGTAAGTGCTTCCATTTCGATTCCGGTTTTGTAGTGCGCAGAGACTTCAACGGTGCATCGAAGGGAATGACCTTCCCAAGTCCAGTTGACTTTACAGCCCTCAAGAGGAATGGGGTGGCAATGAGGTACAATACGTGGCGTGTCTTTGACCGCTTGAATAGCAGCGATCGTTGACGCTTCTAACACATCTCCTTTCTTGACAGTTTTCTTTTGAATGGCCTGAGTCGAGTGATGTGAAAGGTTCAGTAAACCTGTAGCAGTTGCTCGACGTTCTACAATTGGCTTGGAGCCAATTTCTACTATTCCTTCTCTTTCTTTGTTCACTTTTTCAACTCCTTTAGCCTAAGCCTGCTTTCCAAGACTCACCTTCACTCGTGACTTCTTTTTTCCATAAGGGCGCTTGCTTTTTGAGTTCGTCGATAAGCCATTCACAAGCGAGAAATGCCTCTTTACGGTGTGGACTTCCCACATGAATGGCGACAATTGGCTCTTGAGGCCCCACACTCCCAATTCGATGTGCCATGACAACTGCGATTACTCCGAACTTCGAAATGGCTTGTTCGGCTAATGAATGCAAAACCGGTGTTAATTGCTCTTGCCATGCATCAAATTCGAGTCGGAGGACTTCAGCATCACCTTCTCTTCCACGGGTAATTCCTAAGAAAGAGACTACTGCACCACATCCCTCGGTTGGTAGTTTCGATTTTAAGGCAACATCGTCGAGCAGATTTGGTGCTTCTTCGATGAGAATAAAGCCCGACATGGTCACACGAAGGGAACGCATCATTCAAACCTCACGCCTGTATGGGGATTGTCATGGGCGATGATTCTGCCATCCACATCATGGGCGCTGGGCTCTCTGGCCTTGCCGCTGCCACGGTGTTGGCAAAGGCAGGAAAGGAGGTCCATGTCCATGACATTCGTGACGATTCAGGGGCTCGTTTTGACGGAGATTTTCAAGCACTTGAAAATTGGAGCATGGGCGTGGACTTCTTCGACCAGTTGAAAGAATGGGGTTTTGATTTATCTGAGTTCAAGGCAACGGAGTTTGATGTTGTCGATTTGATACACCCTGACGATGTCGTGACACAAGCAACCACTCCAAGCGTTGCCTACCGAATTGTAGAGCGAGGCACTTCTGACCACACCATCGACCAAGGGTTCAAGCGGCAAGCTCTCGCTGCAGGAGCACAAATCCATTACAAATCACGGGTAAAAGAAGAAGACTGCACCATTATTGCTTGTGGTCCGAAAGGAACTTCTGCGGTGGCTTATGGCGAGATTTTCAAAACAGACCATCCAAACCACATCGGATTCCAATTGAACGACAAGTTGGCTCCGGGTTCGTATTCCTATCTCATCATCATCGATGGAGTCGGATTGATTTGTACATGTTTGTGGCGCAAACAAAAGAAAAGCGACCGTTTCCTCAATGAAACTATTGCTTGGTATGAGGCACACTATCCAAATCTCAACCGCACACCGATAAAACGGGTAGGAGGTAAAGGCGACTTTACCATTAATCGTAATTACAAACAAGACGGACGATATTACGTTGGAGAATCTGGCGGACTTCAAGACTTTATGTGGGGTTTTGGAATGCGTATGGCAGTCTGGTCAGGCGTTCTTGCTGCGAATGATATTCTCGGAAAAAGTGACTATGAAGCGGATGTGCGAAAGCATCTGATGCCTTATGTTCGAACAAGTGTTGCCAATCGATGGCTCATGAATCGTGTTGGAGATCGAACCTTCAAGAGAATGTGCAAAGCTTGGATGAAAGATCAGAAAAAACGGGGCGATGGGCTCATCTGGATTGGCAAACTGTTCCGACCTTCGCTGCTCAAGTCTCTGTTATATCGAATTGTCAATCCCTTCATGCTGACAAAAGACCCTAAATCTATGGGTCGGGGTGTTCGAAGAATGCCATTCCGTAAAGCACTCAAGCGAGACGTATGGGAGCCATCGGACCAGGCAGTTGCCATTGGAGAGCAATGGAATGAATTTAGACGAAAAGGGGCCAAGGTATCGTTCGCTAAAGATACTGAAACCGAAAAGAAATCGCAGGAACTATAGGCGATTTGTTCTTAATGCGAATCCCTGTGGTAGGGGTATGAGCGACCTCTACGGACTCAAACTTGAACCCATGCCTAACCGCCTAGTCAACTACGGTGTTACCACAAATGGTATCGCAGTTATCGAACTTACCTCCGACTCTGCCGGCGCTCCACTTGAAGGGGCAAACGACCGCTCTCCGAATACCTATACTCACGAAATGATGCGAGATATTGACACTGCAATCGTCAAAGCACGGTTCGATGATGATGTCACATGCATCGTATTGACCGGAAATGGAGCCTCTTTCTTTTCCGCTGGAGCTTCAATTCAAATGTTGAACAGTGTCACTCCAGGTTTCAAGTACAACTTCTGTCTTCACGCCAATGAAACTCTTTCACGACTTGAGCAAACTTCCAAACTCGTCGTTTGTGCAATCAACGGCCACGCTGTTGGCGGCGGTCTTGAAATCGCAATGGCTGCAGATATTCGAATCGCTCGAAAGAATGCTGGTAAAGTCGGACTTCCTGAAATCAACCTCGGTGTGCTTGCTGGAACCGGTGGAACCGCTCGTCTAACACGCCTTATTGGTAAAGCAATGGCCCTTGAAATGATGGTCACTGGCGAACTCATGTCCTTTGAGGACGCACATGGATGCAATCTCATCAACCATATTTGGGAAGGCTCCGCAGAAGATTTCCGCCGAGATATTCTCGACTGGTGCAGTCAATTCACACTTCCTAACAAGGCGGTCAAGGCTGTTGGAAACATCAAGCGTTCCTGCCAAACCGGACCTGAGATTCCATTCGAGTACCACTTGGCACTTGAGCGAGAATTGCAAGCATCTCTGTTCAACAGCACAGATGCAAAGGAAGGTATTGCTGCATACGTCGAAAAGCGTGTCGCAAACTTTACTGGCCAGTGATTGAATGTCAATTTGGCATCAACGGTGGAATGAAAACCGTATCGGTTTCCATCGCTCTTTGGCAAACCCTGCATTGACAGAGCATTGGCCTAAACTTGAGTTAGATTCATCCAGTCACGTATTGGTTCCATTATGTGGGAAATCTCTCGACATGCATTGGCTTGCTCAACAAGGACATTCCGTAAGTGGAATCGAATTTGTGGACAAGGCTGTGAAAGAATTCTTTGATGACTGGGCGAAAAAGCCTCAACAAACTTCAACTAAGTTCGGAGAAAAATTCACTGCTGGAAACATTAACCTGTATCAGGCTGATTTCTTCAAAGTTCAACCTGATGATGCCCCGTTCTCTGCTTGGTATGATCGGGCGGCATTAGTTGCTTTACCTCCTTCATTACGAACCCAGTATGTAGAGCAATTACGAAAGCTAACAACTCCAGATGCAAAGGGTTTGATGGTGACTTTCGATTATCCAAAAGAAGAGATGCAAGGGCCTCCTTTCGCCCTTTCAGATGAAGATGTAGAGCACTTCTTTCGTCCTTTTTTTGAAATTGAACGCTTACAATTTACCGATTTAACCGAAGAAGACGGCAGAGAATTGAGTCGATGCAGTCTTTCTGTATTCATGTTAACTCGGCGTTAGTCACAAAGATGCAACGGCTTCAAACTGCCAAAAATCTACAGAGATTAAAGCCGTAGTCTTGAAGTCCTCATCGCGTTTCGCCCAAATAAGGTGAGATGATGTCCAAGTACAATGTCCCAGCAGATGTCCCCAATGATTTGATTGATACCTACATCCAAAACATGGATGCAGCCACTGCTGGAACGGGTAAAATGAATCTTTTTGCCTGTGACCAAAAAATCGAACATCTCAATGATGATTTTTACGGCGAAGGCATTCCTGCAACATCAAACGACCCAGGTCATTTGTTTGCAATTGGACAGCGTTGCCATGATGCTGGAACCATAGGTGTTCTTGCTGGCCAACTGGGACTTATTTCTCACTATGCTCGAGATTATCCTGACCTGCCGTATTTGGTGAAGTTAAATTCCAAATCTCATATGGTGAAAACAAGCCAAAGAGACCCAATTTCTCAAGCAATGTGGGATATGGACGATGTCATGGCTTTGACCCATAACGGAATCAACGTTGTTGGAATTGGTTACACCATTTACATCGGAAGCGAGTTCGAACATGAGATGCTTTCCGAAGCGGCTCAATTTATTCGACAAGCACACGAACTTGGAATGATTGCTGTTGTGTGGATGTATCCTCGTGGCAAAGCAGTTGCTGATGAAAAGGACCCACAACTCATCTCTGGTGCTGCGGGTGTTGCTGCATGTATCGGTGCAGACTTTGCTAAGGTCAACTATCCTCGTGCATTTGAAGGAATGACCCAACCTCAATCGCTTGCTATCGCAGCCCAAGCTGCTGGAAGAACTGGAATCATTTGCTCCGGCGGTGGCTCACTTCCTGCTGATGAATTCTTGCAACGACTCCATGACCAAATGGCAGTTGGAAACTGTATGGGTGCTGCTACCGGACGAAACATCCACCAGCGCGACACAGAATCTGCGGTTCGTATGACTGCAGCTTGTCACGCAATCATTTGCGAAGGTGCTTCTGTTGAACAGGCCATGGCGATCTTCGAAGGAAACTGAATAGAGATTCCGCTTTAAGAGCGGCTCAATTTTATGCCGATTTCCCTTGGGCAAATCATGCACTACTATTTCCCAGGCATGATTGTCGGCTTCATTCTTTTACAGACCGCCATCGTTGCTCCAACTTTATCGAAGAAACTTGACACCAAGGAATTCCGAGTAGCCATCAGAGCACTTTGGCCTAAATTTTTCATTTGGCTCACAGTCTTAGGCATTGCTTCAGTTATCGATCTTTACTTCCACGATGACCCCAGTGTAATTCACTACGGAATTGCAGGGTCCACTGCGTTATTCGCACTTACATGCTATCTGATTATTCCTGCCACAAACCGAGCGAGTGATGAAGGAAATCAAAAACTGTTCAAGATACTTCACAAAGTGAGCGTTTACCTCACGGTCATCGTCTTACTCGCAAATATCGGGTATGTGTTTGTTTAACTACTACTATGAATGGTATTTCACCATTCAAACAGTGCAAAAGCAGTATTTTCAACGTGAACTTGCTCACGTTCCGACGGTGTAGTCGTCAAGGTAGGCGAGTTGGGCATCGGTCAAGACATCGATGTTGAAACCGAGTGTCTCAAGTTTCGTTGATGCCAAGTCTTGGTCTTGCTCTTTTGTGATATCGTAAACTTCCTTACCCATTGATGCGCCTTCCTTTGCCAAGCGACAGAGAGAAAGGAATTGATTTGCAAAGGACATATCCATTACTTCAGATGGATGACCTTCTGCTGCTGCAAGATTAACCAAGCGGCCACGTGCAAGCAAGAAGATGCGTCGACCGTCAGGCATGAGGAATTCCTCATTGTTCGGGCGAATTGTTCGAACAGATGTTGCTCTCTCCTCGAGGTCTGAAATCTTGATTTCACAATCGTAGTGACCGGTGTTGGAGATGATTGCTCCGTCTTTCATCGAATCAAAGTGTGGACCGAAAATTACGTCTTCCATTCCAGTAGCAGTGCAGAAGATATCTCCCACTTTCGCTGCCTCATCCATTGTCATAACGCTGAAACCTTCCATGACTGCTCGTAGAGCAGGTAGTGGATCAACTTCAGTGATGACAACATTTGCGCCCATTCCGCGTGCACGCATGGCCAATCCGCTTCCACAGTGACCATATCCTGCGACGACGAACGTCTTACCGGCAACCAAAACGGATGTTGCTCGGAGAATTCCATCGATTGTTGATTGACCGGTACCGTAAACATTGTCGAAGTCCCACTTTGTGACTGCATCGTTCACAGCCAGAACTGGATAACGTAAGTCTCCTGCTGCGGCCATTGCACGGAGTCGGTGAACTCCGGTCGTGGTTTCTTCAGTGCCGCCAATAACGCCAGCAGCATATTCTGATTTTTCGCCGTGAACACGGACAATCAAATCTGCACCATCATCAAGAGTAAGCGTAGGTTTGAATTCAAGCGTGCGGTCAATGCACCAGTAGAAATCGTCATTCGATTGACCATGCCAAGCGTGAACAGAATATCCTTCTGCAGCAAGCCAAGCAGCAACATCGTCTTGAGTCGATAGAGGATTGCAACCTGACCATGAAATTTCAGCACCTGCTGCGCGAATGGTTTCGATGAGAACTGCAGTTTCTTTGGTGACGTGAAGGCATCCAGCCACGCGCATTCCAGCAAGAGGTTTGGTGCGTTCAGCTTCTTCTTTGATTTTCGCCATAACAGGCATACGTGCTCGTGCCCAATCGACACGAAGTGCACCTTGTTCAGCCAAACTCATGTCGCGTACGGTATAGTTCTCAGTCTTATCCAAGTTATCCATGGCGGTTCCAAATGCTCCCCCTTATTGAATCTCCCGTTAAAGCGAGATGACCTTGGAACAAGGTTTCTCAACAATCGAGGCTTCAAAGACTTCGACCGGTGCTTGCACCAGTGGTCACATTGCCATCATTGTCGATGATAATTGGTGTTCCTTCTTGCCATCCAGGGCAATTCGAAGAAACCCAGTTACGGGTTGCCCATTCGCAAATGTCATATCCGCCAGAAAGAATGCCGGAGCGCTTGATGTATCCGACTTTGACGATATCTTTGTCCTTTGAAAGAACATTACCGAGTTGTTGACTGGTGGTTCCATGACGCATGGTACTGTTGATATGCTCCAAAATCTCGGCAGTGTTGCGTGGTCGATCTCCTAAGAATTTTTTTATTTTTTCTCTGATTCTGGTTGTTTTCATGTGTTATTCCTCCTGTCATGAGGCCGATTCCCGTTTGAGAGATGGGCCACTAAGACAGATGACCGAGGGTGCTCATATAACCCTTGCCGTAGGAATTGTTTGATAGTTACATTTGATACATAAATTGGGTGTTTTTTTCACACTTGAAAATATCAATGTAAGTAAAAAGAAACTTTCTCCAGTGGAAATGTGTAACTAAATGTAACTAACTAATTAATTGCAATGAAAGTTTTATCAACAAGAGCCTTGAGCAAGGCACAAGGTGTCTTTTGATGTCAGGTGAGAGAATTCGAAGTGGCCATCAGCGTCGCGTTCTCAACTGGCTATTGGATGGCGGTGGCACGGTTTCCGAGATTGCTGAGTCGTTGGAATTGAGGATGCCGCATGCTTCATTGGCCTTGAGACAACTGCGTGAAAGAAAAGAAGTCAGCAGGGATGAGCAAGGGAGTATTCGAGGAGCTATCCACAGACTCAATGAGGCAGGCAGAATGCGTTTATCGGAAGATGCCGTCGCACGTGCACGCACACTCATCACCGAGATCCCACAACAAGCCGATGCCATTGTTCTGAGCCAAGATGGACCACAACTCTTGCTTGGTTATGTAAAAAATCCAAACTCAAGACTCCTCTCTCTACCCAATAGAGGCATATCTGCCCAGTCCGAGGTAGAGCCATTTTCCAATGGAAGGGAGGGGGGGCGTTGGGCTGTCCAACGAGAGGAGACGGTCCGATGGTATACCCTTTCAGATTTCGAACCTTCAAATCCACCAACTCAGCAAGGTGCACGAGGTACACTCGGCGAATGGACGGGGGAAGTTGACAGAATTGGCATTGTCCATGCAACTTTACTCGATTCAAGCAGCGAATGGAGATTGAGCCCCGGTACATGGTTCATCGAAACAGATTCACCTCCCCCTCTGCCGGATTCACTTCTCCAGGGTGAACATATGCTCGGCAATGCTACAGGAACTGAAATCTCCCTTTCTCCACAGATGGGCATGCATGCTCATCTCACATTGCAAGTCAATCGTACGATGGCGATGAATGCTCTGCGGAAGAATGCCCTTGTGTTTGAAGAAGACCCTCAACAAAGTACAACTCGACATCTCCCCTTCGGAGTGCTTCTTTTTTGGCTTCGAGCACGTCATCCGCGTCTGAGCGAAGAGAAAATATTCCAAAGAAATGAAGAATTGGGAGCATTCTTGTCGGAAGGCGTTGGCAGCGCCCCCTCGATAGCAGTGCAACGACAATTGCTTGCTGATTTCGGAGTTGTCGAATGGAAAAGAGGAAATGACATGATGAAAATCAATCTTTCTGGAGTGTCCAATACTGGTGCTTCAGCATTATTTGAATGGTATTTTCAAAAAACAACCACGGAATGTGTTGTCGAATGGCCGTATAATCTCGAAGAGAATCAAGGTATTCTCGAACGCCTTCTCGCCTCAGGGCGTTGCAGAATCCTAATCACTTCATCTGGAGATTACTCACCTCTCGCTTCGGCAACGTCTGTCATCCGGACCCGAAAGAAATTACTCGAAGTTGAAATCCGACTTGGGCGTGGCAAAAGTATTCCTCTTACATTGCTTCAATCTGCCAACACATATTCTCAACAAAATTGGCATGAGGAAATTCCTGCAACAGCGATAGAATTGTTCGAATCTTGGAAAGGAAGTGAGGGATTTGAAAGAACCTTGTTCACCCAAAAAGAAAAGGACATAAATCGACAAAAAACGATGTGGTTTGCGCTCTCAAATTATCCCGATGGCGATGAGAGTTGGGCGAACTTGAATGAGAGTACATCTCCATTGGCTGCCTGGATTGCAACACCCCTCGAACATCGAACTTCACGCTGGATTCGACTACGAACAATACTACCCGAGGGGTGGGCGGATTTGTTACCCATTGAACAATGTGAAACAGCGACTTTGATCAGCGCAATGCCCAAAGGTTCGAAGGATTGGAGTACGCAGGCTTTGGAAAAGGTTCGGCAACGTTTTACAAAAAACATAGAATCCATACTCAAATATGACTCACTTTTTGATGATGAAATTCTCGGTTCATGGATGGCTACAGCCGTCTTGCTTTCATCAAGTCAATTACCTGATGAGTTTAATCAAATGCTACTACGAGCATGTACTCTTTGGGTTGATGCTCCACGACAGCCGGAACAGGTGTTAGAATCACTGTTCCCTCTCGGATCACCTCTCTCGAATCATGTTGAAGAATGCCTCATCAAATGCAAAGCAGCTGCGAAAGTGCATCCAACCGATTCCGTATTCTATCTCTGGGGTACCTTGCTCAATGCCATGGAATCCAATGAACCACTTGCTCCAGAGTTTCTTCGGCAAATTATGACAAAACTACCAGCAGCTTGGTGGCGTGCTTGGGCTGGAGAATGGTTGCAAATACAACTCACTTCAACTTCGGGCCGCAGATGGCTTGCAAAGAATCCACTTCCTTGGCCCGCAATGTTAACACGTCCACCAGGTGAAAGAGGTGGATTGCCCGCATGGCCAATTCCTTATCCGCCTGGAAGATTAAGCTTAGATGATGTATTACACATATTACTGATTGAAGAAGGCGCAGGGAAACCGGCACTGCTCGACGTATACGACATGTTGGCAACCTTGGAACGAAAAGAAGCCGTGCACTATGGCAGAACACATCCGCTTGTTGGGTGGCTTGCACGTTCAGTAGAAACATGGCCAGCAATGGGTTTAGAAGTACTTCAACAGGGTGAGCCAGAAGTTGGTGCATTGCTCTACGCACGCTCCTTTGCTTCAAAATTGGAATAATTCGATGACTTGAAAAGGGGTAGTCCGCAGGAATCGATTGCCGTACCCGCAACATCTGGCAGAGCTACTGTGAAAATTGCTGTGAAGTCTGATACCAATGGTACGGTCCGCTATCGAAGACTGAAGTGACCCTTCGGGGAATGACCTTCGGTGCAAAGCGGTAAACCAACCGGTAGGTAATGGGTCCTCGTGCGACGACAGAATGAACACGAGACAACCAACCTTCTGGACAGCAAACCCTGACGCTGGGTCAGGCCCTCGAGCTTTGCGATGAAAAGGGCCGTTACGCGTCGGGGTACAGCTTTCGCTTTTTTTCTTCCACTTTCAAACCGCTTTTTTCTCCAAGAAAGAAGCGATGCAATCAAAGAGCGGTTCACCTTACCATGTTTCATGACCTCTACTCGGCGTTTTCGCTGTTGTCTAGTTGGAGGCACCTTTGACCGGCTTCATGCAGGGCACCGACTACTGCTCAATGCAGCATGCAAAAATGCAGATTCTGTAGAAATTCACATCACTTCTGATTCGATGGCTGAAGGAAAGTCACCTTTTATTCAATCTTTTGAAGATCGTATGAATGAACTTCATGATTGGGCAACAGGACGTTCCGGTTGCAAAATATCTGTTCACCAACTCAATGATGTTCACGGTCCAGCTCCACATCACTCAACAGCAGATGCAATTGTAGCAACACCGGAAACCATAGGGATGTGCCACTCAATTAATGAAGAACGTAGGAAGAATGGTTTATCAAAACTTCATATCATTGAAGTCATGCATCTTGATGGAGTTGAAGGAGGTATTATCAGTTCCTCTGCAATTCGTAACGGACATATGGACAGAGAAGGACACCCTTGGATGCCTATGCAATTACGGAACAGTTTGTTAAAAATGGCATCCGCACTTGATGAAGAACTCAAGACGCCAATGGGTTCATTGTTTGAGGGGCCCGAAAATGACCCCGAAATTGGAATGGCGGCGGCCTTAGATGGGCTGCCTACTCCTCATGGTGCAATTATTACAGTCGGTGATGTCACGACAAAAACAATGCTTGACATGGGTCTAACCCCCGATATTGCCCTCATTGATGGATTCACAAAAAGAAGCGAACTTGATGAGAGTTTGAAAGTCAATACAGGCCTTTTCCAACACCATCTCCATTCAGAAAATCCTGCAGGACACCTTACACCATCACTCAATCAAGCCATTGCTAAGGCTTTGCTTGCAGAGGAAACGCTGGTGTTGGAAGTCGATGGAGAAGAAGATTTAGCTCCACTGGTAATTCATTGCCTTGCTCCAATCGGAACAATTGTTCTTTATGGACAACCAAAAAGAGGAGTTGTTGTTCAATATACTTCGCTTGAAGTCAAGCAGCGTTGTCGATATTTACTTTCTCTGTTTGAAGTGATACAATGAGTAATCAAAACCCACTGGTGAGCGTTACAGTTTGTGTACGCGACGGCATTCATTGGATTGATGAATGCTTAGAATCGCTTGTTGCCCAAACCTACAGGCCATTAGAAATCATCGCTATTGATGACGGTTCAATTGATGGTTCGAAAGAGAAATTACTCGCATGGAATGACACAGAAAGTGAAGTATCGGTAAGGATTTTCACCCAAGAAGCAGAAGGCCTCTCTGCAGGAAGGCAACGCGCAGTGGAACATGCGAATGGGGAATGGATTGCTATTACAGATATCGATGTTCGGCCAGAACCTGATTGGATCAGCAATATGATACTTGAAATTCAGCCTATTGATGAAAAAGAGAACATTGTAGCCATTACCGGCCGTACAATTTTTGAACATGGGGGCGATATTGTGAGCCGTGTTCGTTCAGTCGAAATAGAGACAAAATATCGTTCTCGCCCCCGAAGAACCAGTTTAGCGAATGGTCCTTGTTCCATGTTCAAGCGAGAAGTTTTACTTGAAATTGGAGGATTTAATCCCCTCTGGTATCATGCTGAAGACATGGAAGTGAGCCTTCGACTCATTGCTGAAGGGGGTTCTATTATCTACGCACCTAATGCAGTTGTTCGGCACGTTCCTGAAGTTGAATCATCACGTTTTCTCGCTAAACGAAGACGGGATGCTCGGGCTCATATGCGAATAATTCGGAATTTCCCCCGATCAAAACGAAATGGCCCTGGACTCGATTTCATTGGTAGTTCGACAGTCGTTCTCATGGTATTTCCTCTTTGGATTATGGCTCTCACATCAGGAATACCGTTTCTTTTCTCATACCTCACTCAAGATGATTGGTCATGGGAAATGGCGAAAGCTCGGTGGCAGACTCAGCTCTTGTTAGCCACAGGCATATTGATGATTTTGCATGAGTTCATTTTGTGGAGAGGGCCGCTGGGAGTAGTAAACAGAGGTGCAATCAAACAAGGAAAGTGGTCATTGCTGACTGTGCTCAAAGTACGAAACCTTACCCTTCGATGGAGTATTGCATTGTGGCAAGGATTGTTTTTAGGATTCACAGATGCTTTACGCGGATTGAACGGCCATCGTAAGTTATTCAGAAAGAAATCCGAATGATTTCAATCGAGGTTTTCATCGCCTTCAGGGGCATTCGCTGCCATGAGGAGAGCGAGACCAAAGGCAATAAGGGCAATACTCATCGAATATACACCAATATCAATCCACCCAGTGTAGAGAATTCCGTAAACGAAGTAGAACAAAAATCCAAGCAACAGTGACCAGGCACCGAAGAGTTTGTTCCAACCCCCGATATCAGGATCGACTAATGCAGGCCATGTATCGTTAATGATCAATCCTTTGAACCAACCTCCAATGCCTGATTCTTCGTTACTAAATGTTCGAAAACCAATCGAGACCATAACAGAGCACAGGCCGATGAAAATAGCATCTGAAAGAACAAATTGAGGTGAATCACTTTTCGCCTCAAAGGCACCATTCCACGCTTCAAAGGTCAATAAGCCGCCCCAAGAAAGGTGGTAAGTTGGATGAATATAACCAAGAATGTTGAGAATTGCAAGGAAAATTCCAAGCATACCAAGACCAGCATACCAATTTGCCATAGTCCGAGAAGGATTCATTAGCATCGAAACTACACTGTTGGATGGGTCGCTCTCTTCTGTGCTCATGAACTCGCCCACCTGCCTTTTGGATATAAGAACACCGAAGCATCAAAATTACTAATTTTATGGATTTCAACGGTCAAAGTCGTGTTTGATGCCGATACGGTCGAGTAAATACTTCTTCCATTTCAGATTCGGATTCAATCATAATTGACTGGACATCGACGTTTTGAGGAATGCAAGAATTGATTTGTTTTGTTCGTCCATATCTTCCTTTACTGATTGTTCGGGCAGTAATCAAACCGAGCATATCTAAATTTGAGATCAGTCCTGAAACTCTTCGCTGGGTAAGCGCATTGTGGCCGATGTAACGNCAAGCTTGTTGATAGACATCATACACTTCTCCAGTCTGAATGTTTCGAAGGCCATTCTTTTCATTCAAAAGAACGGATGCGAGGACAAGNTTTTGCTGACTCGGCAGCGACGAAATAACAGGAATCATTTGATCCCGTTCGATTTGATGCTGGGCCATTCGGACATGCCGCTGAGAAACGGATGCATCACCGTTTTGNTCTGCTCTTTCAGTTGAAACCCGAAGCAGATCTAATGCGCAACGAGCATCGCCGTGTTCTTGGGCCGCTAGCGCTGCACATAATGCAATGACGCCATCATCAAGAATTTCTTCCTTGAGAGAACCTTCAGAACGTTGCCTCAAGATGTCTTGGAGTTGCGCTGCATCATATGGATTGAACACGACATCCAATTGTCCGAGACGAGAACGGACTCGAGGGTCGAGGAAATCGGTAAACTTGAGGTCATTTGAAATTCCAATAACGCATGTTCGTGCGGATTTAAGTGAAGCGTTTAGGCTCGTCAGATTATACAACAAGTCATCGCCTGCTTTACGGACCAAATGATCGATTTCATCGAGAACTAAAATGTAAACTCCACCTTTTTCATCCATGCGGCGAACCAATTCTCCAAAGACTCGGTCAGTTGGCCAACCTGTGAAAGGAATTTCATCGATTTCATGTTCTTCACGCAATGAATTACCCAGATGGCTCAAGACGCGATATTGTGTATCTATTTGGCGACAATTCACCATGATTGAGCGAACACGGCGATTCTTCTCCGCACCCTTCTCTTCCAGTTGGTTACAGACAAATTTAGTTACTGCTGTTTTCCCAGCTCCNGTAACACCATACAAAGTCATGTTCGAAGGGATTTGACCGTTCAAGGCTTCGACCAAATTGAAAGCAATCGCTTCAATCTCTTTGTCCCGGTGCGGGAGGTTTTTTGGCAAGTAATCATGGCGGAGAATTTCTTTATTGATGAACAGGGTTTGACGAGAAAGAAAATCGTCGAAAATGTTTCTGTTCATGTCGGATGCCCCTTTCTCAATTCCAATATCGAACAGAAGCCGATAACGACCTTGCGCGATAATGTGGGTTAGTCCGAGTCCCCCTCATAAGTATGACCGTTGCTCTTCGATGAAGACGAGGTTTTGTTTCAATTGATAAAATAAATTGAATATTATAAAGGGTCTCAATTTATATACGGTTTTTTGTAAAAATAACATAAACTCTTTCCGATTTCCGGACACTTTACAAAAGCGATATTGAGGTTAAAGATTTATTCAAAATTCCCATCCATCAGTGCCAAGAACAACTCGNAGACCATCTTCGGCATGATGGACATTGTTTGGATGANTTGGATAAACATCGGTCACCGTAGGAATAGGATGAACGCCNGGTTGGTCAACAAAAGTGTGCGTGATGATCAACGGAATGTCCCCTGCCCTTTCAGCGAGTGATTGGACATCTGATGGCTTGTGGTGGTGGGCCGAATCCACCCATTCAGGTAAGCCCATCTCTAAAATGGCCATCTGTGAAGAAAGAATTTCGTCATGGAGTGTATCGCATGGCCCAGAGTCCCCACTGTGAACAAAGCTACCNTTTTGGCCGGAATTAAAGTGGTAGCCATAAGGGTCAACTGATTCATCATGTTGTACCCGGAATCGTCTCCAAGTCAATCCTGATGAGAGGGTTCCCTCTGTTTCACATCTCCATTCAATCGTTGCAAAAATTTCCTCAAGACTGCCGGGGTAAGCCAGTTGGCAAAGGTGGAAGAGATGTTCTTTCACACCCTCTGATGCAACTACTGTCAGAGGTCTTTCCATACCTCTATCGGAAATGTATCGCCGCTCAAGTAAGAAGAAAGGAAACCCAAAAACATGGTCTCCATGTGTATGCGTAATGAAGAGAGTCTCAATGTCGCTGAGCGGGATGCCTGCTCGGCGAAAACTTGCCATTGCCGTNGGAGGGCAATCAATGATGTGTTTACCATCAATCATGGCAAAGGAGTGATATCGGCCATAAGGCATGAATGCATTTCCAGTCCCAAGCATTCTCACCTCTTGCGCCATGGATTGACGAAGAGGGNTGACTTCTTTTCATCATCGGTCAAATCCGTTCATAGATTTTATCGAATCAAATCAAATCCTNTAGAAAAAATCTCTATGCTTGAAGTGAATCGAGAACCTGTTTGGCTGTTTTTTCTGCAGANAGAAGCGCNCCCTCNAGACTACCATGCATCATGTGATCTCCACATTCAAAGGAATCATCATGGGTACTGGGATGCTTTGAGAGGCCACTATGGGCTGAAATCTCTGGCAATGCGTGTTGGATATGCTGTATGGCTAAGACCTTCCAGGCATCGACTTGAGGCCCAAACCAGCCGTTCAACTCTTGCAATGCTCTGGATTGAATCTCGCTTTCCTTTGACAAACCTAACTTCTGAGCTGCCTCACCTACAATCGTTACAGTGACCAAAGAACGATTTGAAGGAGCATAACTGGGCTGGATATCGGAAGGAACNGCTACATGGGCAATCAATTGATTTTTTGTTTTCACATCACCGTTAAGGAGAATGTGCTTCGAGTTGAGCGGTGATTGAGGAGCGTCAAAATGAAGTGTCCAAACATGGCGATTGCTCTCTTTTCTACTCGGATTATAGGCACGTATGATGGCATCAAATTTTTGATGTTTATCANCAACAGATAATGTGAAGTCNTCAATTTGTTTTNCATCTGAATTCAGATGAATGCGTTCCAAACCCAACGAATCTGCCAGCGCTCGAGGAGCTGCAGCGATCCCCTCTTTCGGNAGAATCATATCCCCCTTCGACATCATTCGAAAGACAAAACGAAACATGCGTTCACTCGTTCGTAAATCATTTTCAAGAAAAATACCTGAAAACAAAGGATGGAAAAACTGGTCGATCATCGATTTTGAAAAACCACGCTTGAGTAACCACTTCTCTGAGGTCTCATCACCTTCCAGATAAACATTCGAAAGCGGACCTCGACGAACTTTAGAACGGAGGGAAGCGATTCGGAGTAAATTAAACGGAGATGCGAATCCATTTAGCCCACTCATCAAGCCTTGGACTGGACGTCGAAAGGGGTCTGCTAAACGCCAAAATTTGGCTTTGTTTTTCCGCTTTTTCACAACTAAAGCGCCGGGTTCGAAGGCTTGTGCTCCAAGCGAGTCAAAATCAAAAGTTCGCTGAGAAGTCGGATAGGCTGTTTGCATCACATGAAAGCCATGGTCGATTAAGAAGCCATCCACAGATTCAGTGACCATGCGTCCACCCACATGAGGCTGACGTTCAAAGACTTGAACATCAATNCCGGATTNTTTCAACAAGAGAGCACACTGCAAGCCAGCAATTCCTGCTCCAATGACTGCAACAGTTTGCCCCATTGTTATACCTCAAATATTCAATTTTGTTTTGAACTCTTCAAGAAACGGCCCCATGGATTGAATCAAGAGTGCATCGGGGTGAGTACGAATGACAAGCCCATCAAGATACATGAGGGCGCGAATAATTGGGAATGCCTCCTCGCCAAAATTTGCACCAGCATGTTCAACAGCAGCACGAACAGTCTTCATCATGATACGTGTCAGACTTTGTTCACCAACTGGTTTGAGTTCAAAGTCTTGGTAGATTTCAGTCATNGTCGAATAGTATTTTTCTAACTTCTTTTGCTTGGGTGGAAGTTCAGTCATTGCGAGTAATGCAGTAAACGCCTCTCTTCTCTCTTGACGAGAAAGATGGTCAAAGAATGTAAACAAGGAATGCGCAACGTGTTGAGGTGCGTGGCAAATAGCCCCATTATCGATGAACACGAATTTTCCGTCTTTATCAACAATACAATTACCAGGATGGAGGTCNCCATGGAAAGTACCGATTCCAAACAAATATGCTCCGTGAATACGGAAAAACTGGAGTAAGAAATCCCANCTCAATGCTTTCTCTTCAATCCCCTCTTCTAACGACATACCTTCAATATATTCGGAAACCAAAATGTCTTGATTGGAGAGTTTTGGATAATAAACAGGGAAACGCAATAACGACATGTCAAAATCTTTCGATANAGAAGATTGGATTTCTTTCAGTTCNTCCGCCCCCTTAATCTCATTTCGCAGGTCGAGTTCGCGNAATGTATAATCTGCNACGTGATTGATGAGAGCCATTGGATTACCTACCTTACGTAATTTCGGTGCAAAGANAAGGAATATTCGTAACCATCTTCTCATTCGAACGACTTCTTTTTTGAACTCTACTGCATTGGTTTGCTTGATGAATTTGATGACGACTTCTTCACCCGTTTTTAATCGGCCTCGATGAACTTGACCGACTGAGGCTGCAGCAAGTGGCTCATCATCGATAAATTCGAAGGCATCGGTAAAACCAGTGGGTGCTTTCAAGGCAATGGTTTCGTGAAGGTTCTCCGATTCAATTGAAGCTGCATGCTGATACAACTGTTGCAATTGACGGCACTTCTCAACACCGAGTAAATCAGGGCGCAAAGCGAATATTTGCGCAAGTTTGACTGCAATGAGGCCCTGTTTCTGTATCCAATCAAGATCTGCTGGCTTCTTACGCAAAATCTGACGCATAAATCGAAAGAAGGTCAGCATTCGCATAACTTTACCCCACACTTNTCAATTTCAATCAGAGACATCGTCCAAGTCTTCATCGATGAAAATCAAAGTGTAGCGCCAAGTAGGGCCATCGTCCTCTTCCAACATTTCACGTCGGATGCGTACATTCCCCGTTTCGGGGTAACGAGCNATCAATGCGCCCTCAATAATTCCATCATCAAGTTCCCAGAGAGGAAGTGATGCAGAGTCTCCAAAGTTTGCAGGATGAGCAAGTTTGACGATAATGTGGAAGAATGGATCGCTATCATAATCCAATTCACCCAGACCAGCATGCTCCCACCAGTCCATCAATTCACTGAGATATTCGACGTGTCCTTCGATTTTCCTCAAACTGAAGGTTAACTCTTCACCAATTCTTTGACCGACCTGACGCAACATTGTGTTGATGTCAATCCCGAGTTGTTTCAAACTTTCAACAGTACCGTCTTGGAGTGCTGCACGTGCTTGGTTGATTTCTCTNGTCGATGCTAAGAAAGATTTGGGATTGAAAGGAGTATCGTTTTCAGGAAGCTCNGTACTCACTTNAAGGGCATTTCTAAACTGATCAAGGAAGGAACCTTGACCGACAGTTAGCCGAAGTGGATCGACTATTCGCTCTTCAGTAAAGCGCTTTTTTGCACTCTCAAAATCTACCGCTTTATTCCAGATTGCAGATACGAAATCAGAATGTGAACTGTTGAAAACATCCGAGTTAATCACGAGNGCAGCGTCGTCGCGACCTCGTCCAACAGGGTTTTCTTCAACATGGAGGAATTGAATGACTTGGTTCATATCTTGAAGAACTCCGAGTGAACTAATTTCGTCAGTGTGACGAATTTCAATCGAATCATCAAGTTGGTCATAGAANCGGGTTGTTCGTCGGTCAAGTTGGGCAAGAACCGTAACAACAACACCTCTTTTGGCAGCTGAATTTACNTCTTCTAATCCTGAAGAACGACACAGGTGNAGGATACCAAAACGACCCAAGAGAAGTANTANGCGCTCTTCAGNATCATCGGCAAAATTTGCTATTTTCTTGTGAATATGTTCTCGGCCTTTNAGAACTGCAAACCGNGCATTTGTTTCGGTAGATGATGCGTCATCATCTTTGTCATANTCCGGTTTAGCACCCGACATGAGTTTCTCAAAAGATTGACTGGTTCGGTCAATTCGTTCCCTCTGATCTTTAATCAATCGTTCAAACAAAACGGGAAGAGAAGAGCAGGAGAAGCGCATTGGACGGTCCGCGGTAACACTTACCAGCCCGATTTCGGTTAATCTCGAAAGAGAATTGTATGCATCCAATCGATTGGTTCCAAGTTTTTTAGCCAATTCGCTTGCTTTGAGTTCCTTGGATGTTGAGAGAATGACGACCGAGCGAGCCTCGCGTTCTGAAAGTCCAGCATCTTGGAATAATTCAGCCCAATTCATTTCATCTTCCCTCCGGAAGAAAGTTCACTGAAAGCATCCAAAATTCGAGCGACGTGGCGTCGAGGCCGAAAGAGCCAATCGTAGCAATAATGCACTGAGCGATCAGGTCCGATGAGGAAAGAAGATTTTGCAGGGAATAATCCCAAATGAACTGGAACGCCATATGCATCAGCAACTTCTCGTTCAGGGTCGCTCAACAGGGAAAAAGGTAGTTCAAGTTCAGTCTTAAATCGACGATGGTCTTCTAAGGAATCTTGACTAATCCCGATGATTTCAACAGGAGGAGTGAGTGACTGAAAGAGGTCATATTGTTGCTTAAACGTCAGACAGCCTCGCTTGCACGTGGGTGAACCATCTTTTGCATAGAAGAACAACACTTTCCACTTGCCGTCATAATCGGCAAGCGAAACCATTTCGTCGGTTGAGGATGGCAGTGTGAAATTCGGGGCTTTTTCGCCTACTAGTTGACTTCCCATGTTCATCCCTCAANGGTCTTCCATGTTAATGTACTGTCTATGCTTGCTCTGGAATGAGATGACCCATTCTGTCCGCTTTTGTTGAGAGATAATGGTTGTTGGTCTTNCATCGACCTGTTATGTGGGCAACTCGTTCTTCAACACGGATACCGTTTTGATGAAGACCATCGATTTTGAGAGGATTATTGGTCATCAATCGAACGCTGTCAACCCCGATTTGATTCAACATGAATGCACAGAAACCATATTCGCGACCGTCAGCTGGTAGATCCAGTGCTAGATTTGCATCNANTGTGTCATATCCCATCTCTTGCAATGCATAGGCTCTCATTTTTTGCTCGAGGCCNATTCCTCTTCCNTCTTGNCGCATGTAAAGNATTGCTCCACATCCTTCTTCCTGGATACGGGCCATCGATGCCTTGAGTTGAGGGCCACAATCGCATTTGAGCGAACCGAAGGCGTCTCCAGTGAGGCATTCAGAGTGAATGCGGACCAGTGGTGACCTTGATGTGTCGTCCAATCCTATTGAGAGTACAGAATGTTCTGCTCCCTTTCCGTCGACAAATACTCGAATGCGGAAATTCCCTTGTTCGGTTGGTAACATAGCATCGGACTTTACTTCATCAATGTTGATTTGTTGCTTCATANNCGTNGATTCCNCAGTTTAGATATAAACGAGTGTATGAAACCTCATTTNTGAAAAACACTTCTTTATAACCCAAAANAAAANNTGTTCTNNCATGCACACCGTAGAATGCGATGTTGGAGTAGCGGCAATNGTCCGCAACTCTCGNTCCATTCTGCTCGTCAAAGAAGCACATGGGCGCTACAAGGATTGTTGGGGCCTTCCCAAAGGGTATGTCAACGAAANGGAATTGCCCAGCCATGCAGTCTTACGAGAGTTGAGCGAAGAGTGTTTAGTCAACGGCCGAGTCACCGGAGTTCAGGCGATTCGAGAACGACTGCTTGACGGGATGCCTGCTATCTTCATTGCCTACAAAGTCGAACTTGANNCTGGACAATTTCCCGCTCCGGGCGAGGAGGTTTCCGAGGCTCGCTTTGTTCATGCAGATGAATTTGAACGTCTTGAATGGATCAGTGACGCAATGCACTCTATGGCGAGCACAGCTGTCAATTCCAATCAAGCACTCAAAACCATCGACTACGAATCAAACCGTGGGCACCCTTACATGCTCCACACTCTCTCAAAGAAATGGGGTGGCGANGCATGAATTCAAAACTCATNGANAGGGTTCGTTCGTACAATGANCAACCCATNAACACCGACGGGCAATACATCCTCTACTGGATGATTGCCAATCGTCGCCTCAATCATAATGCTGCGCTTGAATACGCTGCNGAAATGGCGGTCCTGCACAACGTACCNNTGCTGGTCNTGGAAGAAATTTCAACCAGCCACCGATTCGCTAACGATCGTATCTGCACGTTCATGATTCAAGGTATGCTCGAAAATATGCAACTCTTCAAGGACAATAAAATCAGATATATCCCGTGGGTTGAAACTCCCCTAAGTGGAATTAAAGGAATTCTTCACAATCTCTCCGAAGAAGCGGTCATGGTCATTACCGACGACTACCCTACCTATTTTCCATTGAAGGCCGTTCAATACGCAAGTAATTCTTGTAATCGAAGAATTGTTGCTGTGGATTCGAACGGAGTATTCCCCATGTCATGGACGGACCGAGCCTATCCGACTGCTCATGGATTTCGACGATTTGTTCATCAGCGCTTTGTTGAATGTATGGAGACTTGGCCAAAGTTCAATCCGATTCCGGAAGGCGAAGATGTATGGTTATCCGATGAATTGTTCGAGCAATTATCGGAAAAATGGCAATTCCACGTTACACCGTTTGAATGGCTTTGGCGAGTAGGCGAAGTTGGAAGTTCAGGTCGAGAGGCGTTGTCTACAATCGACATCGATCATACGGTACCAGCAGTACCTCATGCTCGAGGGGGCCGAAGCACATCCATTCGAATGCTACAAGAATTCTTGTCAAATCGGTTGTATCGCTATGCTGAAGACAGGAACACAGTGAGTGCTCCTGCAACAAGTGGACTTTCCCCCTGGCTCCACTTTGGACACATTTCTACGGTAGAAATCATTCAAAACATTCTTCAGACCAACTCATGGGACCCTGAAACAATTCAAATGCCTCGAAAAGGTGCTCGTGAGGGCTGGTGGAATCTCGAGCGTTCTGTCGAAGCATTCCTTGACCAAATCATTACATGGAGAGAACTTGGATTCAATAATGCATATCATAATCCAGACCATGACAAATATGAGTCCTTACCGAATTGGGCAAAAACGACACTTATGGAACATGCCAGTGACGAGCGTGTGCAATATACCTTCGAACAAATAAGGGATGCAGACACACACGATGAAATCTGGAATGCTGCTCAGCGCCAGTTAATTCGTGACGGTATCATCCATAACTATCTGCGAATGCTGTGGGGTAAACGTATTCTTGAGTGGGCACCATCACCCCAAATCGCAGCGGAATGGATGATTGAACTCAATGACCGATTTGCACTTGATGGTCGAGATCCGAACTCTTACACCGGTATTTTCTGGGTTCTGGGCCGGCACGACCGAGCTTGGGGGCCAGAACGTGCCATCTTTGGGAAAATACGCTACATGTCTTCTGCAAATACTCGGCGAAAGTTTGACTTGAAACCCTATCTCCAAGAATTTCGTTAATGAGGGAAGACCATGGAATACAAACACTCGACCAAAGTCGTAACCAGTGTCGAAGACACCTTTGCATGGCATGAACGCCCCGGTGCTTTTCGTAGACTGATGCCTCCATGGGAAGAAGCTGAACAAGTTGGAGAACTCTCGTCGTTGGAAGACGGAACACGTTTAACATTCAAAATTCCACTCGGGCCAGTGAGCATGAAATGGATTGCTGAACACTCAGGCTACAATCCACCTCATGCTTTTGAAGATACCATGATCAAAGGTCCTTTCAAGAAATGGCACCACGTACATTCCTTTGTTGAAACAGAAGACGGTGCATGTCGCGTTGATGACCATGTCCAATACACACTCCCTATGGGGATACTTGGACGAATCTTTGGCAGCGGAAATATCAAACGCCGATTAAAAAGAATGTTTCGTGCTCGTGAGATTCGGCTGATTAAAGATGCAAAAAGATTCCAAGATTTTGCTCACATGAAAAAGAAGAAAATACTGATTGCTGGATCTTCCGGNCTCATCGGACGCCAACTCATTGCCTTTTTCGACACTGTAGGTCATGATGTATGGCGCCTTGTTCGTAAAGAGCCAAAGGGCAAACAAATATTCTGGAAACCGAGTGAAGGAAAAATTAACCCTGAAGACTTGGAAGGCTTCGATGCCGTCATTCATCTTGGAGGGGCGGGAATTGGAGATAAGCGCTGGTCCAAAAAACGTAAAATCATCCTTGAAGAAAGTCGAACGAAAAGTACAGAGCTCCTGTCTTCGACCTTAGCAAATCTAGAGAAAAAACCAGAAGTGTATATTGTCGCAAGCGCAATCGGATTCTACGGTAGCCGTGGCGATGAAGAACTGACTGAAACCTCTCAATCCGGAGAAGGATTCCTTCCCGAACTCTGTCAAGCTTGGGAACGCTCAGCCAAACCAGCAATTGATGCTGGCATTCGAACAATTCATTGTCGAACAAGTCTCGTATTGGATGCAACTGGCGGAGCCCTGAAGAAAATGCTCTTACCCGCTCAACTCGGTGCGGGTGGACCGATTGGCTGGGGCAAACAATGGTACTCATGGATGTCAATGGATGACCAGGTCTACGCCATTAATCACGTTATGATGACCAAGGAATGTGAAGGAGTATACAACTTTTCATCGCCAAATCCACTTCGACAAAAGACATTTGCTAAAATATTAGGCAAAGTACTATGGCGACCGTCGTTCATGCCAGTTCCTCCATTCGGAATCTGGTTCCTCTTCGGAAAGATGGGTGTTACATTAGCCACTGACAGTGCGAAGGTATTACCGAACAGACTGATTGAAAGTGGCTACGAATTTGAATATCCTACGCTCGAGCCTGCTCTACGGGATGCACTTGGCAAGTGGAACGACTAATCGTTTCAGCATTTTTGAGTTCTTAACTCGCCGTTCAGCGAAGCATCACTCACTTTGGTGATGGAGAGAGCAATGTTGAGAGTGCAATCTGCATTTTGCGGTAAAAATTCAGTGTCAATCTTCGGCTCAACACATCGCCATTTCTACGCACCGCTTCACCGAGAATAGCATTGTAAGCAGCACACATGAGTCGAGGCGAGCGTCGTGCATCTTTATCCAAAAGTGGCAAAAGACCGAGTGCGTTTTTCCTATGTGCCTGGATATGATCGATGTAGTGCCGCATGAAATTTTGCCAAGCTTTCGTACTCGCAAGGGCTGGATCTTGCAAATCGGTTTGCTTAATTCCAAATTTAGCAAGTTCTTCTGACGGAATATAAATTCGATTTCGTGACAAATCTTCTTGAATATCACGAAGCACATTTACCAGTTGAAGGAAGATACCCATTTCAACAGCATGTCGACGCGCATTGGGATCATTGTAGCCATAGATTTCGATGAGGCACAGCCCAACAGTGGAGGCGACCCGGTAGCAATAGCGGCGCAAGTCTTCGAAACGTTCGTACGAGGTATCAAACAAATCGTCTTCCATTCCGTTGATGAGTTCGCGCAAATGAACGACTTCAATCGGATATCGATTTAATGTATCTGCCAGCGCAATAAACATCGGTTCAGACATTGAAGTTCCTGCCTCAATGAGGTCGAGGTTCTCTCGAAATGAATTGAGTGCACGAAGGCGTTCAAAGTTTTCTTTTTTCGAGTATAATGGATTGAAATTGCGCTCCTTGCGTAATTCTTTACTTTGATTTTCAGTAAGATGATCAAGGTGGCTCAAATCTCGAGTTGGTAACCAATCTCCATCGACGATATCGTCGACACGGCGGCAGAACGCATACAGTGCATTGACCGCTTTTCGCTTCGGTTCCGGTAGGTGACGGAAAGAGCGGAAAAAGGAAGATGAAGCAGCGCGTGCAATACTTTCGCATTCGAGGTATGCAAGATGAATACGCTCTGATGCCCCTATATCGCTTTCATCATTCAACAGAAAAATAGAAGCCATACAAATCACCCAACATTCCTTATTGATTTCTATGCGTATATGAACTATGGTTTTTTCAAATGGACAAAAGGCGATTCTGTTCAAGCGAGTTGGGTCCAATCAACATCTGCTTCAGCCATTTCCACTTCATCAACATCCATCTGAGCAAGTTGAAGCTTTCCTGAGAGTTCGTCATTGACTGCATGCCAATAGGAGTAGGCTTCAATAACCCAAATCCCAGATTCGCGTGTTCCGTTTCCAGAACCTTTCACGCCACCAAACGGCAAATGTGCTTCCGCTCCTGTTGTTGAATTATTGATTCCTGTCATACCTGCCTTGATTCCGGTCTTGTAGCGGTATGCTTCAAGACGGTCATTGGTATAAATCGCAGAGGACAAACCGTATGGGCTGGCATTAGCCAAGTGAAGTGCATGGTCAAAATCATCCGCTTTGCAAATTGTTACTGCGGGTCCGAATACCTCTTCATGGAAACACGTCATGTCTTCAGTGACTTCAGTGAAAACGTGAGGCCACATGAAAACGCCATCTTCAGCAGTTCCGAGGAAGTTGGTCGGCTTGTTACCACTGGTAATTCGGCCTTTTCCGAAAATTTGCTTGGCACCAGAAGCATTGCACATTTCGACACCTGATAGGAAATCCTTGGCATACTTCTCAGAGAGCATTGGGCCGTAAAGAACGCCATCATGAACGAGTGAATCGCCAATGGTTGTCGATTCAACCTTTTCCATGAATTTGGTCATAAACGCATCATAGATGTCTTTGTGAAGAATCAGATTTCCAAGAGAGGTACAGCGTTGTCCCGCAGTTCCAAAAGCACCCCAGTAGGCACCTTCAACAGCGTTGTCAAGGTTTGCACTCGGCATAACAACCAATGGATTCTTGCCTCCGAGTTCGAGAGAACATGAGACAAGGTTACGACCACAAACTTCACCAATCATCTTACCAACTTCTGTCGAACCGGTAAACGAGATCTTGTTGACCAGACCTTCATCAACTGCATCAACCAAATATTGGCCTGCACCGCTGCCTTTTCCGTGAACTAAATTGATGACCCCGTCCGGTAAACCAGCCTCGTGCATTATACGAGCAAGAGCAAAAGAAAGCAATGGAGCATCTTGTGGACTTTTCCAAACACATGTGTTTCCACACATAATAGCGGGTATCATTTTCCAGAATGGAACTGCTGCAGGAAAGTTGCACGCATTGATAATACCACAAACACCGAGTGGACGGCGGTAAGTGAACAATTCTTTGTCAGGTAGTTCCGAGTGAACTGTTTGACCATAAAGACGGCGTCCTTCGGATTGGAAGAACAGACATGTGTCGATTGCTTCTTGAACTGAACCTGCAGATTCTTTGAGCGTTTTTCCAATTTCCCGTGTTTCAAGAGCGACAATTGCGTCTTTGTGTTCCATCAACAATCGGCCCATATTTCCAATGATTTGGCCACGAGTTGGAGCAGGAGTAGCAGCCCAACCAGGGAATGCGGAACGTGCTGCTTTCAATGCAGTGTGAACATCCTCGCGGGTTGAAAGAGGGAACTCACCGAGGGTGTCGTTGAGAATGGCCGGGTTAATCGAAGTAAAGCTAGCCCCATCGCTTGCCAATGAGAGTTGTCCGTTGATGATATTGTAGCCTTTCACGGACGGTTTTCCGTTTGGATTTTCAATAGCAAGGAATTCGAGACCAGTTTCAAGAACATGAACCATGACCCACCCAAAGGAACGCCCCTCTTGAAATTGATGGACGATTGAAGACGGAAAAATTCTCCTATTCGTCCATCGAATCTCATCTTAAGGTTAAAAGGGGGGCGGCGAAAACGGTAAGAGGAGAGGCGGTCAGCCCATCATTAAATAGGCTCGACTGTTGAACAATGGAAGTGAAAGTATGGCGAAAGATGAAAAAACAATGTCCTTGCGTGTTTCAAAAGCAATCCCGTCCGATGTCGGCCATGGAAGAGCCCGTATTTCTGGAGAGAACGACCTTGGTTTGAAGCCAGGTGATATCGTAGAAATAAAGGGTGAAAAGCGCTCGACTGCCGCTATTTATTGGCGCAGTCGACCAGAAGATTCGAAGATGGAAATCATTCGAGTTGATGGTATCATCCGTAAGAATGCAGGTGTTAGCCTTGGTGACAGAGTCACAGTAAGCAAAGTCGATGCAAAAGAATGCACAAAACTCGTACTCTCACCAGTCATGGCAAACAAACAGAAAGTAAAGTTTGGACCAGGAATTGAAGGATTTGCCCGCAGAGGACTCTCAAAAAGACCGGTTGTTCAAGGCGACCGAATTTTCATTCCTGGGATGACGCTATTCGCAGAAGCACTACCATTCGCTGTCATTCAAACGACTCCAAAGGGAATCGTAAAGGTCACCAATGACACGGATATTGTCATCAAAGACGAAGCGGTTGATGACGTCAATGTAGGTCAATCAGAAGGCATCACCTACGAAGATGTTGGAGGAATTGGGCAACAATTGCAAAAAGTCCGTGAAATGATCGAACTTCCACTCAAGCACCCAGAATTATTCCGCCGACTCGGTATTGACCCTCCGAAGGGTGTCCTCCTCCATGGCCCTCCCGGAACAGGTAAGACCATGATTGCCAAAGCAGTCGCTACTGAAGTCAATGCTCATTTCAAAAGCATCAACGGACCAGAAATCATTTCCAAGTATTATGGAGAATCAGAAAAACAACTTCGAGAAATTTTTGATGAAGCTGCCGATAATGCTCCTGCAATAATTTTCATTGATGAAATCGATTCGATTTGTCCGAAAAGAGAGGATGTAAGCGGTGAAGTCGAGAGACGAGTTGTCGCTCAAATGTTGACTCTTATGGATGGAATGCAAGGTCGTGACAANGTTGTTGTCATCGGNGCGACCANCCGAAGAGATGCTCTNGACCCGGCACTTCGACGTCCTGGACGTTTTGACCGAGAAATAGAGATAGGTGTACCTGACCGTGAAGGACGAAATGAAATCATGGATGTNCACACNCGNCAAATGCCAATTTCAGACGACTTNGAAATCAACTGGGTTCTCGACAACACATACGGGTTTGTCGGAGCAGATCTTGCAGCACTCGTTCGCGAATCTGCAATGAAGGCACTACGACGCTATCTTCCTGAAATTGATTTGGAAGAGGAAACAATTCCTCCTGAAGTTCTTGAAAAGATGGAAGTCCGAATGGATGATTTCCGTGAAGCAATAAAGGACGTAGAGCCATCTGCCCTGCGTGAAATCTATGTCGAAATCCCTGAGGTTACATGGGATGAAGTAGGTGGACTAGAGGAAGTCAAAGACCGCCTCAAGGAATCAGTTGAATGGCCACTTACCAAACCAGAATTATTCGAACACTTCGGAATAAAGCCACCTCGAGGCATTGTTCTGTTTGGAGCACCTGGAACCGGTAAAACATTGCTCGCAAAGGCGATTGCAAATGAGGCGCAAGCCAATTTCATTAGCATCAAAGGCCCTGAAATGATTTCAAAATGGGTGGGTGAGTCAGAACGCGGTATTCGTGAAATCTTCAAGAAGGCGAAGCAATCTGCTCCTGCGATTATCTTCTTAGATGAATTTGAATCGATTGCGAGCATGCGCTCCTCCTCCGGTACTGAAGGCAGTGATGTTGGCAACCGTGTTGTCAATCAACTGCTTGCCAGCATGGATGGAGTCGAATCTCTAGATGGCGTT
This sequence comes from Euryarchaeota archaeon TMED99, assembly GCA_002170315.2. Classification (GTDB taxonomy): domain Archaea; phylum Thermoplasmatota; class Poseidoniia; order Poseidoniales; family Poseidoniaceae; genus MGIIa-L1. The sequence goes on along the minus strand of NHFA02000038.1, from coordinate 8,154 downwards.
ATCGTCGTTGCTGCAACCAACCGACCGGAAATGATTGACCCTGCACTTCTCCGAAGNGGACGATTTGAGCGTGTTCTTCACGTTCCACCACCAGATGCAAGTTCACGAGAACTTATCTTCAACATTCACAGCCAAGGAATGCCACTGTCGAAATTCTCTCTCAAAGACATCATCGGAGGTCTTGACGGTTTCACCGGCGCTGATATTGAAGCCGTATGCCGTGAAGCTGCTCTCATATGTATGCGGGCAAACAAGAAAAAGGTGACAAAGAAGCACTTTGAAGAAGCGATTAAGCGTGTCCGTCCTACGGTGAATGCTGAAATGTTGACCTATTACCAAAAGATGGAAACATTGCTTACATCAGGCCTTTCAAATATCAAGAGAAATCGCGATACTGGATTCGGTATGGAATCGATGTGAGACGTTGTTTGGAGTCGACGCATTGATGTGCTGCACAGTTGTGGTCAGTCCATAAGTGAGGTGAAATCGTATGGCTGTATTTGCTCGAGANATCGTTGGTCGTCAAGTGGTCGATTCGCACAGCCAACTTCTTGGATCCCTGCGAGATATTGTCTTTGACAAACAGTCAGGCTCTGTATCCAGTATTCGCGTAAAGATTGAAGAAAACCTTGACCCATCGGCACTGCCTTGGGAAATGAATGAAGGATTGATGGAGATACCTGTAGATGAGGTCGCTCGAATCGCTTCAAAGATTCACTTGAAACGGTAAAAAGCAACTGTTTCTCTTCAAAAGAGAGGGTTTGCTGATGAGCATTTCTCTCCCACATAATAACAACCTTCTAAACACAATGGAACACGTGGGTATGTCGGAACAGTGCTCTAGAAGGTGNCCCCATGCTCGACAATGTGAATCTCAATTACAGAAGAATAGGCCTACAAGCCGCATTCTGGCTCGTAATGTTCCTTTTGTTGATGAGCGTTTTACTTAATTTCGTCAACCTTTCCAACACCAATCAGTTGTCGGCCTACGATGATGACTGGAATGACATGTCAGCATTTCGCCAAGACATCAAAGATATGGGCATCCAGACCAATTCTCTCGTGAGCAGCCCCCTACTTTTAGCTGATATTGAAGACCCGAGAAACACCACATATATTCTTGCTGGAGTTGAACGAGATACGCTTTCTCTTCCTCANTTTGATAGTGATGGATTCATTACAATCGCTGCTGAAGACGGCTATTCTCCTTCTGAAATCGATGCTATTGTCGAGTTTGTCGACGCAGGTGGTACCGCTTTGATTCTTGAAGACTATGGGTTTGCAGGAAGTATTGCTCAAGCCTACGGCGTTCGTTATACTGGCTACCAACTTTATGACACAACCTATGTCGAAGAACTCGATTACAACTATGTGTGGATGTGTGTGCAAGCAACTCCTTGCGGCATGAATGGCAGCANCATCGACCCTGAGACCATCTCTGTTCACGAGCGATGGAGCGGGATGAACGGTGAAGGGGCGCACCCATGCAGTTTGCTCAACGGTCAAACAATGCCACTTGAAGACGCAGGTTTGTGCTCTCANCACTGGATAAATGGAGAAATCCAATACAACGCTACCTACCAATTATTACTGAATAACATCACTGCACTCGAACTTATTCCAGGCGTGAATGGAGCGCTTTCTGAGGTTTCGATTCGGGCAGTTACCAGTAACGAGGCTACCGTTGATGTCAATGGGGATGGGGAAATATGGGTTGGCAATGAACAGACCTCTGAAACTCCGGATTTGTGGGGTCAATTTAATCTCAGCATTGAGGCATGCGCACGCAAATCATGTGATCCAAATGATGGTGGAAGAATCGTATTCATGGCTGATGGTTCAGCATTAATCAACGCTATTTACGACTATCAAGGCTTTAACGACCCGAACAATCCGCTTTATGGCAGTAATGATTGCGTCACGAGTAACGAAAAGTGCATTCCTGAAAACGATAACAGAAAGTGGGCGATGGACTTCATTGCTGAAGCATTGATGTCGACTGTGCCCGGGGAAGATGGCCAACCTGCCGAAAATGCAATGGTTATTTTTGATGAATCAAGACATCCGCAAAATGCATTGTTNGCTGATTCTTACAACACTGTCTACTTCTTACTGGTCTATTTTACTGGCGAAGGACTCGCAATGCTCTTACTGTTCTTGGTTCTCTTTATTGCCTTTGAAGCGGTGCTAATCAAAAAGCGAGACCCTGANCCATGGCGTCACGTTTTCAGTATNATCTACTANGGATTTGGTGATGCGAANNGGTACACGTANTATGCNAANANCGANAAAATNCGNCANGTNTTCCTNTCNAANGTNCGNAATCAAAANGGNNTNANNNGNGAAGAATTCCATGCNATGCCNGCANNGGANNTNGTNNCNCTCATCAANGACCCCGTNTTNGCNAANTTTGCNATNGANCCNANNAAATATTCACTNGANCANACNGTAGCNGTCGTGAAACGGATCAAAGCATGGGGAAGAACCTGAGGGAGTACTATGTGGACACGTAAGGCATCATTCACCTTTACTGGAGGTATCGCACTGATACTTATCGGCATGATGATTGCGAACCTCCAAATGATGATTCTTGGAATTTCGTTTATTGCGTTCATCGTTGTAAATTCATGGATTTCAGGTCACGGCGATGTTGAAGTCCAACGCACTCTTTCCGCAGATAACCTCTACAAAGGAGATGATTTGTATGTTGAACTTTTAGTAACAAATCGTTCAAACCGGAATACTCAGCTCTTAGAAGTCTACGATAATATCCCTCACGAAATGAAATTACGAAGTGGACTCAACCAAATGCGTTTGAACCTGCGACCTGGTGAAAGTGCTCGAATCCGCTATGTCCTGCGATGCCCATTACGAGGGCACTATTCGATTGGCCCTGTTTCGCTTCGTTCTCGCAATACCTTCAATCTCGGTGTCGATGAGATGTATGTCGACCATCACAGCGATATTGTCATCTTTCCTCAAATCAAAGAAGTGGAAGAAGCCTTCCTTCGCTCGAGGACTCCAAAGATGTATACTGGCGCTACGACATTGAGAACACCTGGACAAGGTTCTGAGTTCTACTCATTGCGAGAATATGTTCCTGGCGACCCTTTCAAGAACATTAACTGGAAAGCATTTGCTCGAACTGGCGAACTGATGGTCAATGAAAAGTGTCGAGATGCTGTTACTGATTTGTATATTCTGTTGGACAGTAGAGATATTGCTCGAATAGGTACCGTACTGAAAAATCCACTGGAAATGGGAACCGTTTCTGCGGCGAGCCTTGCTGCATTTTTCCTAAAGAGACGAGATTCTGTAGCGTTAGCAATCTTTGATGATAATCTCTCTTATCTGCCTCCAGATACAGGTGATAAGCAGTATTTCAAGATTCTAAGTGCACTTGCAGGTGTCGCCCCAAAAGGTGCAATGCCGCTCCAAGCAGTCACCAACTCACTCAGTGGCCGGTTTAGTCGAGGCAGTCCAGTTTTCATCATATCTTCATGTGAAGGCGATGGTACCGTTCCTGCAGCAGTACGTGACCTTGTTGGACGTGGACATGAGGTAACTGTCCTCTCACCGTCGAGCATTGACTTTGAACGCTTAGTCAGTCGCATTCCACGTATGTCATATGAAGTACTCAAACTTGAACGTCAAAACCGACTTACGACATTAGCTGGTTCTGGCGCTATGGTCATTGACTGGATGCCGGACATGGATTTATCACAAGCGCTCATGCAAGTGAGGGGGTATTAGAATGGCAGATGATGTTGGACTTCAAGGAGATGTCACCATTAGTGGTGAAGTTCGTCCACGCACATTGCATTTGAAGATGCTCCGTAAGCAGTGGCAAATCATCACCCTGCAAATCATTGGAACAGTCGCTCTCATCGGAATGTATCTTGAAGTCGTATCGACCTATGTTGTAGGTTCAATCGACCATACGATGCTCTTTGACACAATCGAAATTCTCATTGGAGATCAATTACCTATTGGAGATTGGTTGACTGGAGAAGGTCGATCTGGTCTTGCTCGCTTCTTTGTGCCCTTGGTTTTGGGATTAGCAGTTGGAGGAGGAATGGCTCTTCTTGCATTCCAAACGCCAACTGTTCAACAACGAATTAAACTCGGTTTCATTATTACTCTCATCGTTGCTTTAGTCGGGCAATTGTTGTTTTCTTGGTTAACTGGAATGCTCTTTAGTTTCGATTTGCGCCTTCCAAACGCAAGTGAATTGAGTACCTTAGAATGGCCTTTGTTGATGATTTTGTCATTGATGATTCTCTTCCTTTACCTCTTACCGGTCATCATGGGTGTAAGAGGAATCTGGGGTCTTTCACGACGTTCGATTGCTTGGGCAATTGGTTTCACGCTCTTGTTCCTTGGTGTTCATGCAATCTTGGCATTCCCTCTCATCAATGGCCAACTTGGAGATTACGGTAATTCAGTCAGCGTAATTGGTGCCCAATTCAGTGAGCCAACTGTTGGTATCTTTGGACTCATGCTGGTCACAAAAGAACAATTTGCTCTGATTATGATTGCCATTCTCATCATGGTATTCCAAGAGTCGTCTTATGGAGTGATTCGTTACCTCGAATACGCATACAGGCTTCCTGAATCATGTAAAAGAGACCCTGAATATGTTCGACAGATGGACAATGTTCTCAATACGCATCTGAAACATACTTTTGGTTTCCTTGGATTAACTGGAATTGCAACGATGGTCGCTCTTGGATTCCACAGCGTGCTTCTCGGCATTGTGGAGGATTCAACTGGAAGCCAGTGGGCAGGACAAGTCTCTGAATCCATTGAACTCTCATTGACTTATGGACTCGTCATTTCTGCGGCAATGTTCTTGAGTATCATGGCGCTGCTACGATTCTTCGTTCCATGGGAAAGACTCTGGGGCCTTATCTATGCACGTAACACTCCCGAGGCTGCTTCTCAAGCAAAAGAAGTTGTAGATATTTGATTTATTCACCAGAGGAATGAATCGTTTGAACCATTCGGCCAATGAGTTCTACACACATGAGTAAAAGCAAGGGCAAACCACACCATGCTGCAATACTACCGAGAATTCCTTCGCTTACATCCAAAGCATAAGGATACAGAAAATAAAACCCAATACAGGCAAAAATGAACAGGAGTCGCTCAACAACCAATGGATATCTCCTACCCATGGGCTCTTCCCTGTGAGCCAATGTATTCATTTCAGAAGACATCAAAGCACCTCAAAGATCAAGCCCAGATAAGCGTGCTTCGAGGGCAGCTAATGCAGGGTCTGTGGCTTGTTCTGCAGCCGGTTCTTGGCGATGATTCCAAGATGCATCAAGGCGAGCAAGTTCTGCTTCTAATTCTGCACGCTCGTCGCTTTGACTCGAAGAGGAATCTACAGAGTTTGGAACAATTGCATCAACCTGCACGTTCTGTTCAGGTTCTTGGTCCTCCTCAACCGGCAGAGGTAGAGTTTCCCATCCTGCCTCATCAACAAGAACTTCACTGGTTTCAACATCTAACGAAACAGGAACAGTTCCTGCAAGAGATGATTCCATATCGACTAACATTTCTTCTTCAACTGGTGTTCGCTGAGCTGCCGGAACGGTATTTCGTTCATACGGTAGGAGGCCGTCGCGCTGGAACTCCCAAATCATTCCTCGAGGAACTCCATCAGCAAGTCCAGATGCATCCAGTTGAGTAATCAATTCCTCAAGGACTCGAGCAGTGTCTTCCAGAGCAATCGCTTCTCCTGCATCTCGTTGATCTGCCTCAAGGTAGATGTCATCAAGAGCAACTTGAATCAACTTACGTGTGGCTTGAGCAATACTTGGAAGTGCCTCTGGACGTGTGCAATTATTGAGCAATGCTTCCACTTCTTGTGGTGGAGCACCCAAGCGAACGAGTTGTTCAAGCACATTTCGAAGCCTGCGAAGCATCGTAATTGAGCGATCAAAGTCTTCCAATAAATGCTCCAAATCGATAACAACATGCCCGACTGTCTCGCCAAGTTGGTGTTCGAGTCTTTGCTGAACAGACCATCGAGCAAGTCCACGGACTGCTCCTGCAGTTTGAGGAACTTGTCGCTCAAGTAACGTCATTACTTCACTTGAAAGAAGGTGCCGAGGTGTTGCAGCAACATGGTCAACAGTCGATTGAATAACTTGTAAGCCACGCTCTACAGCACGGTCAAGGAGCGTCACTGAATATCCAAGGGCACGTGCGTTTTCAAGTCGTTCAAGTACGGGACCTAGACCGTCGAATGTCGACGCATCATCGAGTAATGCTTGTGCCAAAGGTTCCTCGGCAAGACGAGCACGAAGGCGCTCTGCTTCCTGAATATCAGAGAGTGCATCTTCATGAGCCTGAGAAAGTGCTTCTGCTCGCTCAATCAGCGAGATTAATTCGGCTTCTGCATGACCTCGACGAGCACCTAAATCGCCAAGTTCGCGTAATGTTTGGCGGCGTTCAGTCATCAATTCCCTCAATTCAGCCTGAACCTGTGCTTGCCGAGCCTCGTCCGAACTCAAACGATTACGGTCTTCTTCTGAACGGCGACGAGAGGCTTTCGCTTCAGCATCAATGGTTTCCAACTCCGAGGTCTGAGTATGAATTTTCTCTTCTAAGAGCATTGATTCAGCCTGTACTCTTGTGTGTCGTTCCCGTGTTGCTTCTACTTGCTCTTGGAGAACACGCAGTCGACGTTCATCATCTTCAGATTGTTGTCGAATTGTTGCAAGTTGTTCACTGCCAGCAAGTAAGTCAGCATTGAGTTGAGATTCTTTCAAGGCCAATTCTTCGATTTCAGAACGCAATGCTTCGCTCGAAGTTGCATCGCCGAGAGCTTTAGCAAGTTCGGACGCTCGAACGCTTACCTGGTGTTCCAATTCATTTACTCTCTTCACCAAACGTTCCGCTCGGTTTTCAGCTTGTTCGGCCGATGCTTTCGATTCTGCTAGATCGAGTTGCATGCGGTCCAAGGATGAATCTTTTTGTTCAATTTTAGTAACTGCTTCCATGCGAGATTCTGAGGCTTCTCGGGCGAGAATTTGAGCAGAATTTTTGGCAGTTTGAGATTCTTCTAAACGGCTGACAAGTGCAGCCTTTTCTTTGACTAACTCATCAATTCTATGGTCGGCTGCTTCCAATCGCCGACGAAGACCCGAATCAACAGCCATGGGTTGAGACTCCGCTCCACCTAAACCTTCAGCCACTTCTTCAAATGTCTCTGAAAATTTCACCGATGCACGCTTTGAGCGTAAAATACCCATACTCCTTTCAAAACCAAAAAGTTCGTTCAGTTTCACATTCAGATTCGCACGGCGGCTTTCCGAACGGGTTCGAAGAGTGACCAGTAGTTCACTGAACGTATCAAGCGTGAATGTAGTGACGGTTCCAGATTCTCGAGACACAATGCTCCCAACTGGAAGTCGATGGAGCTTCAAAACCCATTTTGAGTCAGTGAATTTTTGCATTGCTTGCTCAAGCGTATCTCCTTCAGATGCTGAAAGACCAACTGGAACTCCTCGGGATAAGAGAACAGATACGGAATTTGAGGATTGTCCAGCCTGTAAATAACCCGTAACTTCTTCTGAAACTGCAGCAGTCAGCATGGAAACAATTGCATCAGGTCCTCCTCGGCCTTCCCGTAATACGAAACCTTCTGGAATTGCCCCGCCATGGGCGCCAACCGCACCAACTTCTCCATCAAGAAGAGATGATGCTGCAGAAATAAGTCGTGCGTGATTTGTATTTGCTTCGGTCCAGACTCCTAACGATATATCGCCTGATTCTGCAAGGAGAAGAGCCCCATCATTCGTGTGGAGAGTCCAATGGCTTGAACCATTGAGGCCAAGGCCATCATTGAGATTCTCCATTCGAATATCGGAGAGAGTTGAATGGATTTGGGCGGAAAGACTCTCTGGTTCAGCAGGTAAGTCTCCAATTGAATCGATAAGCATGCCTTGGTCCACAACAATGCCTCCGCGAACGGTTTCTTGCTCCATAAGGACTCGAAGCACTGCTGATAAATCTCGACTCATTAAACGCTGAAGAGCGTTTCCACGTGCTAACAAACCTTGCCGGTCAACTGCAAATTCAAATGCTTCTGGAACAGTTTCTGCAACATTTCCGAGGCCAGCTAATGAATATGAACCCGCAGTA
>NHFA02000037.1 GCA_002170315.2 Euryarchaeota archaeon TMED99 | reverse complement strand
GAGGGACACAAGGGTGGTTTGAACCACGCTGGTTTGATCGTCGTTGTCTTCGCTGCCATCCAAACACCCAGCAAGAGTGGTAGAGGTCATCAGTAGGGCTATTAACAAGAGAGCAAGGCTTCTTCGCATGATTGCTNCATTCTTTGAACGNNCATGACTTTTCCATACGGGATTTATTGGANNCCATATTTTACTCAATAGAACTATTTTGATTACGTCTCACGCGTCCGTACCAGTCAAAACAAATTCTGAATTTTAATCGCGCATCGGCTCGGAGCCCTCGGAACTGCCGCTGGCTCCACTGCTGCCTTCGCCTCCATCATCAGATGTCGAATCTTCATCTCTTTCGACTTCTTCAACAACGACATCATCATCATGATATGTGGAATATGGATTGACATAATCGAGTTCAACACTCGCACTTTCATTCATCGAAGTAAGGTTGGTTGCCGTAACTCCTGCCGAGGAAATCGCATAGACGAAATCGCCCATGAAAATAGAACGGCGAATGTTATACTGGTTCCACCAATACTGATTTTCTCCTCGGTCATAAAGGTCTGAATGNTCAACAGTTCCGTGAANCGAAAGGTTGTCTGNCTCTTCAGAAACGTTCACCAAAATNAGTTTAGAAACGTATTGGTAATTCCAATGGTATCCGCCATTCGAATCAGTCCAGCTGTGNTATCTGTAGGTTGAAAGNGGAATGGCTAACAACCCTTTTGGAGCCCAATATTGGAATGCTTTATGCTCGTACGAAGCTTCTGAATACGACCAAACCCATGCATTATCGTTCGGATTTGAGACAGGAACGAGGGTCAAATGGTCAGCGGCTGCAGGTGCAGTAGGGTCGCTGATATTGAAGAGTGAAAGACGGGTGCTTGACCAGTCTAAGCCCGTGCCGTCTTCATTTGCAGGACCCATTCCAATCGTGAGTAAATGGTCTCTTGACAATGGATGAATATAGGTTGAAACGCCAGGAACTTTAAGTTCGCCAAGTATTGTTGGGTTGGTTTCATCCGACATATCGATGACCCACAGGGGGTCAATTTGCCTGAATGTGACAAGGTAGCAGCGATCTGCATCGAATCTTGCACTCCATATCCGCTCTTCAGGAGCGATATTGTCGACTCGGCCAATTTCAGAGAGTATTTGGGTNTCTGTGGTTACATCAACGCTACGGCCGAATGTAACAACACTGGAACTCATTGGTTCTGGGTNCTCNATCCACCAGCGAGCCCATTGTCCTGATGTTGTAGCAACACGAACAACCCCTTCATATTCAGATACCGAAAATTGATTGAGAATTGTTCCATCCACTCTGCCTGAACCGGTGTAAAGGGTGTCGCCAGGGTTGGAGATATCGAACGAATGGATGTTTGTTGCCTCATTCATTCCATCATTGCCCCAGAACCACCACCAGTCCCAAGCATTTTCTGTAAGGATGAGCACGTCTGCAGAAGCATAGACTATCGGGTAGTTGCCGACTATATGGTCCGCTTGAAATTCAAAATCTTCGCTGGAAAGGTCGAACGTGAATATGCTGTTGAAGCCTCGATTGAAACCGTCTTCAGGGGCAATAAAATCTGCGCACTGCTCCTCGTCCATGGTGTGAATTGTAATCAATCCATTCGAGCGCTCATACACCTTCGGGAGTATGTCTTCTAAAGCAAGNGCGTCAAGAGCAGCGCTATTNTCAAGGATGGTCTGATACGCGACCTTTTCTCGAACTTCGCGACGAATTGGATTATCATAATCAAGCTCCCAATAGCCGTTTGGCAAATCCAACCAACTCTTCACATCGGGAATATCGAGCCATGCATGCGTCACGGTTCGGACTGTAGAATTGACTTCTCTTGCAGTCATGTAATATCCTTCGAGATACAATTCTTTTCCGCTCTCTGGAGACGAGCGGTTCGTGATGTCCAAAATTGTGAATTTAGTGAGACTAGGGGTCCTCCATGAACCGTAGCCATCATCCCATCCCATTGCAGACGACAGCGCATCTGTTCGAGGAATNTTCCACGAAGAAACGGTTGAAATAACGACCAATCGGTTGCCATCAAGCATCATTGATTGGGGAGTTCCTTCAATGTTGGTTGATGAAAGGTGGGACAGTTCTCCAAAGTTTGGCACGCCAAATATTTCAAGNGACTTTCCGTTCAAAAAGTAAATGTAATATCCATCGGTTTTTACAAAATCAGCCTCGTCAACGCCTTGTTCTTGGTTATTGGTTCCAGAAAAGTCTGTACCTTCTTGGCGCTTTGGAGTTGCNGTAGAAGGGGNGCCCGTACTGCTTTCAGCAGCACCGTCGGCCATCACCATATCATCATCAAGCCACATGCCGCCGCCACCGTAGTAATACTCTTCTTCAACNGCCTGAAGAAGTTGGATTCTGTACTCTTCTTCAATTGAAGATTTAAGTGATTCTTCGAGGTCTTCGCAATCGTCATACTGAGAGAGGTGTGGGCTTGCTACGCTGCGNTGAACGACAGTAGACCAGTCNTCTGGAAGGGTAACATNCGGGACCTCTACGTTCGAGTCTACCGCATTGAGGCAACCNGATAAGAAGAAGAGCGAAACGAGAAAAACTGCAAGTGCTTTCTTTTGCTTCATAGTCTAANGATGCGTTGCGTTGTTATCAAAGCCACGGTAGTTTGTGCATGATAAATCAAGTACATAGTATATTTAGAAAGGGATAATCTAAGACTTGAATTTAGAATTGAATGAAAGTACATTGTGGTAGGTGAAATATAGGTGAACAATGAGCACCTCTCCATGAAGCGGGGCATCTTGATTGCTGTTGAAGGGATGGACGGGAGTGGCAAGTCCACTCAAGCCCAACTTGTCTTCAATTGGCTTCGTGCATTAGGGCTCCCAGTTCACCACACGGAATGGAATTCCAGTCCCGCAGTNAAAAACGCAACGAAAGTTGGTAAAAAGGCAAAGCGATTGAAGCCGATGACGTTTCATCTCATTCATGCTGCTGATTTTGCTGACCGGTGGGCAAAACAAATCGAGCCGATGCTTGAGGTTGGAGGAATTGTCATCTGTGACCGATACAAATTCACCGCAATGGCAAGAGATGGGGCGAGAGAAGTCTCAAGAGAAGTGATTGANGGCAACTATTCATTNGCTCCTGAACCTGATTTGACGCTGTATTTTGACATNCCTCCNGAAGTCGGCTATACCAGGATTGTCAAGGGCCGCCCCAGTCTNAAATGGTANGAAGCAGGNCTNGANATGGGGTGGACNCANGATCCTTTTGAATCGTATAAAATTCTTCAAGAAAAAATCAAATTCATCTATGATGGATTGGTCGAGGATGACAGAATTNTACGAGTCGACGCTCTTGGCTCTGTTGCTGAAGTTCAAACAAGAGTTCGAGAAATCATCAATCAAAAAATAGATTTCAAAGAAATTGACAAGATNGAAGAAACCGATAGAATGGCGGAAACAATTCGCAGTTCCTCTTTCGATTGGAAATCATTTGAAGAGGAGGGGTTGTGATGTCTACNCAGGGTAAGCTGATTGTGATTGAAGGGCCNGATTACGTAGGGCGTTCTTTACATGCNCGCCTGTTGAGTGAACGACTTGAAGCACATGGTGTAGCAGTAGCAACAGTAGGACTTGCCCGGTCTGAATTGATGGGGGAACTCATCAAAGCAAATACGCACGAATTACATCAATTAAACTGGCGAACAAGAGCGTTGTTGTATGCAACTGATTTGCATGACCAAATCATCCATGAATTGCAACCGNTGCTCGATGCTGGATTTGTCGTTATTGCTGACCGCTACACACTCACTCCGCTTATCAGAGAACAGATACGCGGCGGAGATGCGCAATGGATTGAAGGTTTGTATGCCAATATTCCTACNCCTGACTTAACCATTATTCTCGAAGCCGGAGGCCGGAGATTATTGAACAGAATGATGCATAATGGTTCACTGGTTCAATTGAACTCTTTTGAAGCGGGTGTTGATATGGNNTTGTCTCCTTCAATAACGAAATCGTTTCTCGGCTATCAGAAAAAAATACGTTCGGCCTTTGTCGAACATGCGAGCAGAGATAACAGTCCTATCATCCATACAAAACAGTCTGTANAGGATGTTCATTCACAAATATGGGATGAAATCTCACCCGTACTCAAAGATATGATTCAACCACTCTAAGACGGACATCATCGGCGGGAACAGGAAATGCAGGAAAATCTCGAAATTGAACGGCGATTTTTTATTGATGAGGGAACCTCAAAAGTTTGGCAAACGGGNGAATCAAAATCAAGAATAATGCAATTCTATATCGATTCCTCGCAGATTTATATCAAAGATGGATTGCTGTTTTACGACTCCGTTGAAGTCCTCCGTGCTGATGAAAAGAGTGCGTTGATTTCGACGACGAAAAAATGGACTGCTCGTATTCGCTACAAGGACNACGAAACTATTTTGACGCTAAAAAGCAAGCGCAGTAAATCCACTGCTCTTGAACTGGAGTGGGAAATTGAAAGAGAGAAGGGGGAGGAAATCTTTCTGATCGACGACTTTCCTTCGATTGAAAAAACACGCTATAATTGGCGAGGCAATGACCAGATGCTTTGGGAGGTCGATGAGTTTGAAGGAGAATTGAATGGCCTCATTTTAGCAGAAGTAGAGCTCCCGTCTGAAACTCATTCCGTGGAAATTCCTTCGTGGGCAGGGCGTGAGATTACTGGNGATAANTCGTGGTCAAACGCTGCATTGGCTCGATCTTTGAAATCTCAATCAAGTTGAAATGTTTCCAACGCCGCTAAAATTCGGAGTTTTTCTTCTTCGATGAGTTCATGCATGACTGGAATTGCTACGAGGGTTTTTCCCAACTTTGCAGTCTCAGGAAGGATTGTTTCATGCTGATAATGGTTGGCAAAAATTTGCTGTTGATGAATCGGGGTAGTGTAATACCGGCGCGAATCGATTTCATGCTTATCCAAATGTGCTTGCAGTGCTTCAGGGTGGAGCGTTTGCACACAGTATTGGTGCCAGGCGTGTTGGGCGTTTGGACGGACGCCCGGTGCGTCAATAAGCGGGTGGTTTTCCAATAATGCGGCGTAACGGTCTGCGGTATTTCTACGCGTTTGGACCCACTCATCAAGACTGCTGAGTTGTTTCCGGCCAATCGCTGCTGCAACCTCAGACATTCGCAAATTGCTTCCTAACTCAACGGACTCAAGATTCGGTGTTCTGCCATGATTTGTTATGGATTGAATGCGCGATGAAAACTCTTGGCGTGTTGTTGTCAGCATNCCTCCTTCGCCGCCAACTGCCATATTCTTTGACGGGAAAAANGAGAAGCATCCCACATCCCCCATTGCTCCTGCCACACGAACGCTTCCATCAGCCATCTGTTGTTGAGCGCCGTGAGCNTGAGCGGCATCTTCGATGAGCAGGAGNTTATTTGCTTCGCANAAATCGATAAGTTTTGAATCGTAAGGCTGACCGAAAAGATGGACGCCGATGACTGCTTTTGTTTGCGGCGTCATGGCTTGTTTGACAGAATNCAGATCGAGACAAAAATAGTCAGGTTCAACGTCGACAAAGACCGGTTGTGCGCCAACAAGAACGATGCATGTTGCAGTTGAAATAAAGGTGNACGANGGAACGATGACTTCGTCGCCAGGGCCAATTCCTGCAATTTTGAGTGCTGCCCATAACGCTGAAGAGCCGTTTTGACAGGGGGCTGCATTCAATACGCCACAATATTCTGCAAACTCCTTTCCGAATTGTTGAACTTGGTGTCCTTTGACCCAATGTTTTGAATCCAGGGTNGCTATTGCTGCTGTGCGCATTTCATCATTCCATGACGGTCGTGCCATCGGTATGCGCTCCATGCTTCGGCGAATCCCTCGACCTCCTTGAGTCTACTTCTTTTGCCCTCTGGTCAGCGCGCCCTTCAAGACCTCCAACGGGTTTGCCTCGCGCATGGTGTCTGAAAACGAGGGTTTTGAGCAAGACGCCAGTGCCGAAGAAGAGCGGAGTTTAGCCGACATGGTTGGCGATATTCTTTCGCCNGACCCTCCGGTTGAAGAACAGCCNNCTCAACCNGTCAAATCAAAGAAAAAGAAATTCAAGCCAAAGGGGCTGTATTTAGGAACGCGACGNGACACGGGTGAGCCAATTGACATTCAGCCAATGGTCTTAGCACGCCACGCAGCCATGCTCGGTTCTACCGGTTCAGGAAAAACTGTCATGGCCAAAGCACTCATTGAAGAGGCGGCGTTAGCAAAGGTTCCTTCTCTCATCATCGACCCACAAGGCGACCTTGCTCGCCTTGCACTTGGCATTGACCCNGTTGACCTTGAAGAGCAAGATGGAGATGTTGCACGAGCAAAGAAACTCTTGGACATGTGTGAAGTTCGAATTTGGACACCGCTGCGCAGTAAAGGATTGCCTTTGTGCATCGATCCGTTTCGTGCCCCTCCTGCAGACCTCGATGCTGAAGAAGCGATTACTGCATGGGACATGGTGGCGGCGGGATTCACAAGTCTTGCAGGATATGATGTCGAAAAAGCCCAAGGAAAAGTCGTCAAACCATTCCTCTATGAAATCCTCGTTGAAGGCACCAAACACGGCCTTAACGTGGGTGACTTCCAAGCACTGGCCCGCGTTGTTCGAGAGCCAAATCAAGAATTNACTCGCCAATTGTATCCTGAATGTTTCTATGAAGTAGAAGAAGGCGAGGAAAAACCAGATGTNCCTCCATGGGAAGAAGTGATGATTGAACATCGTCTCACTGATTTTGAAGAACGTTTACCAAAAACCACTCGCAATGATTTGGCTCGCCGTCTTTCCGCCTATTCTTCTGGCGTCAACCAACTGCTCTTCTCAAATGGAGTTCCTATCGATATTGATGCCTTTGTTGAACCGGCGATGCCAGGCAAAATACCACTCAATATCGTTTATCTCAATACGATTCAAGATGAGGCTCAAAANCAATATTTCGTGCAAGAATTGTCTCGCGAATTATATGATTGGATGTTGACTCAACAGCCTGCTGATGGCGAAATAAAACTCTTATTCTTCATGGATGAAGTCGCNCCTTATTTGCCNCCTCACCCGCGAAATCCGCCGGCAAAAGACCTCATCAAATTGATTTTCAAACAAGCNAGAAANTANGGNGTTGCCTGTGTTCTTGCAACGCAAAACGTCAGCGACGTTGATTACAAAATCCTCGCTCAAGCAAATACCACATTCATTGGAAGGTTTACCCAACCNCAAGATGTAGAGAAAGTCCGCCACCTTTTGAAAGAAAGTGGTGGTGACCAAGATCTCGTTGCTCAACTCCCCACACTTGGCCCCGGACAATTCCAAATGGTCGCTCCTGATGTCGACCCTGCTCCTGTTCCAATACAATGCCGATGGTTGTATACCGATCACGGTGCGCCACTCAATGAAGACCAAGTTGAGGACATCATGTCTGAAGAAATTCGCGCATGGGCAAAGACGCGTTCTTCTGGTAACACCAAAAACCGTGGCACTGGGGCTGCACACGCAGCAAGCCGTGGGTCCTCTTGGAATACAAATGATGTTGATGAAGAGTGGGCAATTGGTGATGCTGAAAGTATCGTGGGTACCGCTCGCATCAAAGCGGTTGGTGGCATGACGGCTGCTGCGCATGGAATTGTTGATGATTCTGCTTTTGAGATTCGATTGATGGGCGGGCTGGCCGTTCTCAAAGATGGTAGAGACCCGCTTTACACGATGCAAGCAACGGCAAACGTCGCTTCTGTCGTGACTTTAGCATGGACTTTAGTTGCCTTGATGTTGGCCTGGCGCGATGGTGATTTAGACTGGTGGTGGCTTCTCATATCAGCCGGGCTTTCAGGCGTGACGGGTCTGGTGATTACGCTTGAGCATCTGCTCGCACATGATGCCGAATTGTTACAACGATTGACCAAATTTGCCCGAGCATTCCAACTCATACTTGTCGGATGGTTGTGGGGTCTTTTGGTCTGGGCAACATGGGGGTCATTGGATTTACTCGGCGCTGAACCTTTGCTTGAAATCGTGGTTGTATGGATTACGCTGTTCACTGGCATCGAGGTCCTCAATCGGTTTAGACTCGGGCGTATTCGTTGGAATGGTGGCTCAGCGTTAGATAAACTGGTCGGCGTTTCGGCTGTTTTAACCAAAGCCGAGGTTACTGAGATGCGGTCGAATTCTACTGACATTATGTCGGGCCTACGTTGGGCATTACATGGCGTCACTATGGCGTGGTTGTGTGTTCTTTTAGTGCTTGGAAGCGGAGACACAAGTGCCTCGACAGGCGTCTTAGAAGAGTGGAGTCGCCCAACGTTGTGGTTGGCTTCACTGTATGCGCTGATGTTTGGAAGCGAGACGTGGTTACGTCTTCGAGGGCGTATGCCTGCTTAATTCAAGCGCGTTACTTTCACCTGTAAAACAAGTCGCGGTGTTGATATACGCGCGTTCTAACGGTCGGTTGAAGCAGGGGTTGCCAAGCTTGGTCAACGGCGCTGGGATGAGGTCCCAGTCTCTATGAGTTCGCAGGTTCGAATCCTGCCCTCTGCACTTTCATCGATACCCGGCAAAGCAGAGGGGGGTGAGAACCTAGCGCAATCTTTGATTGTGTATCGGTGAGAATCTGCCCTCTGCACCATTTTCATGACGGGGTGGTTGGTATTTTCAGCCGAACTGCCCCTATCTGCTGTTTTTTTCACTCAATTTTAAACGCAGTTTGACATAGGAAGTTCCGGTGCACCTATGCTGAACACAAGACGCCCGTTCCAAATTATCATGGCGATTTCAATCGTTTGTTTCTTCATTTTTTCTTCGACAGTCCAGTCAGAAGTAACGTTTCCTGAAGATTCTGGGATCTTTATTTCTGATGAGGCCGATGTTTTGAATCTAACCGAAAAACAACAGTTGAATCAAATCTCTGACGACCTTGAATACGACACAGGTACTGTTGTCATCATTGTTACTATTGAATCCACTACCAATTACACATCACAGCAGGATGCAAATATGAGTTTGGGAGATTATACTGGCGACCTGTTTGATGAATGGAAAATTGGAGACCAAGATTATCGAGACGGTATCTTGATTGTTATCGCAACAAATCAATCTGGAAATGGGTATGATTGGTCCTATACTGGTGGAGACCACTGGCTTGAATATTGGGACGTGCTTGAAACATGGGATCAAGATCTATCTGATTCTTTTTACTCGCATTTGAATAATTCTAATTGGTCAAGTGCACTCGTTCCAATGCTTGAAGACCTGGATGAAGTGGTGCGTGAATTTTGGTTTGAAAACCCAAATATTGAGCCATTTCCACCCGAGCCCGCACCTTTCACAACACCACCAACTCTAGCGGGAGAGAATGATGTTGATGGAGAGGCTACTACTTTCGACTTTTTAATCACGATTATCTTTTGCGGGGGTTGTTTCGGAGTGATTGGTCTTGTCATTTACCTCATTAGTCGCTCGGGTGGTTCAAGTGGTTCAGGTAGTGGGAGATTTGTAGGAAATCGACAACACCGAGGTTGGAACTCTGGATAT